>DNFG01000015.1:870-20225 GCA_003487005.1 Bryobacterales bacterium | reverse complement strand
GGGGGGGGGTGGGGGGGGCCGCCGGGGGGGAGGGGGGGGGGGTTTGTGGGGGGGCCTCCCCGCGGACTTGGTTGGGGGGGGGGGGGGGGGGGGGGGCGGCAGGAAGCACCCCCCGCCGCTGCATGGCCCTGAGGACAGCACGGAAATACTGCGCGTCGGGGTCTTCGCCCGTGGGCGTGTAGAAGCGGAAGGGGAACATCTGGACCTGACGCCAGGGCATGTAACCCCAACTGGCGCCTCCGGACCAGACGGCGTCGAGACTGGCGAGTTCGAGTTCGAGGTTGCGCAGCGAGGGATCCCGGCCGTTGTCGTCTTCGTTCATGTAGATTGGCCCGGGGAGAGCCGGATCGGCCAGCAGTTCCGGGACACGCCGCAACTTGAACTCCGGGGGGCGGTCATTTCCGTGGATGATGGTCAGGTCGGCTGTTTCACGGATTCCACTGGGGACGCCGAGATTCCCCAGTCCGGACGCGGAGACAGGAAGCCGGAAGGGAGCGTGTTTTGCGGCGAAGCGGGACTGGGCGAGCCGGATGAGGGTGGCGAGGTCATCACGAATGTAGTGGCCGTGGTCAAAGCCAGAGTGGCCCACCTCGTTGGCGATCTCGATGATCACGTTGCGCAAATCCTGGTCGATCAGGAAGTCGGTGGCCTGCGCAACGGCATTACGAATGGCGGCGGGCGACTCCAGCACCTCGTCCTGCCCCTGGTAGAAATAGGTCAAGGTCAGAATCATGCCGCGCTTGTCGAGTGCGCGGGTCAATCGGACGAGGCGCCTGCCCCAGGCTGGCTTGAGAGACCCGTCCGGACGGAACGCGCTCACGTGAAGTCCCTCGGCGGGTCCAGACTGATAGGCATTCTTCGCGCGGCGGACTTCAGGGACGGTTGTGCCATAACCGGTGTTGCCGCCCTGCAGCGACACTGTGATGTTATAGACCCCATGTTCACGCCAAAGGTCCAGGGCGCGAATGACTGAGTCCGTATTCGCGTCCGGATCAAAGGATCGTTCGGTGAGCCACTCGTCGTCGAATAGAGCCTGGGCTACCCGGATGTTCATCAGACGGCCGGCGGCCTCGGTCCGGAATTGAGGGCCGGTGCAGGTTCTCTCCCAGGGGCCGCCGGGTGTCCGCACATAGAATGACCGCGGGTCATGCCCAGAGCCCAGCATCCGGCCGGTAGCCACTTCAATCGCGGAGGCGCAAGGCAGCATGGCAAAGAACAGGGCCGTCAGCGGAAGTCTTATGGAGGTCGCACCCATGCCGCTCACTATAGACCAACGGCCGGCCTGACGATCGAATCATAGGTCTGGCAATGGTCCGCAGCCCGCGTTTGCCTTCCGCTTCGAGGGATTGCTACACTCCCTGAGGGGTCGGCGTGGACGCCCGTTTCTGAATGAGACTGCTGATCAGCAACCCCGATGCCCTGGGCGATTTTGTTCTCCGCCAGCCGATGATCGCATCCCTGGTTGCCGAAGGCCATCAGCCGATGCTCGTGGTTCGAGATTTCGTCGCGCCCTTGGCCCGGCTTCTCTTCCCTCACTTGCCGCTGTTGCACTGTCCGGGTGATCCGTACTCCTCTTCCTTTACCCTGGATTCACTGGCGGGCGAAGAGATGGTGTCAAGGATTCGCGGTTTCACCCCCGACCTTCTCGTGGCGGCCTCCTACCAGTACACCCGGCTCGAGGAAGAACTGGTTCTCATGCTGCCGGACACCCCCAATTTGGCTCTGAGCGGCCAATTATACCCGGGAGACCCCGGCGAAGGGCGCCCGATTCAGCCGCGCATCGAATTCCGCGACCGCGTCGTTGTCGCGGTCGATGCACCTGAACTGGGCAAGAACGAACAACTGGCCTCCCGGATATTGGGGCGGAACATCGATCTGCCAGTGCCGGCTGTTCAGGTGCCGGAAGCAGTCCGGCAGACCACAACCACCCGTCTGCGGGGGTTGGGCATTGAGCGGGGCCGGTATTGGGTTGCCTGCGTCGGCGACACGAGTCATTCTGCGATCCGCAATTGGGGTGTGCCGAACTGGGCGATCTTCTTGGAGGGGATGCTGAAACGGACCGGCGCTCCGCTGCTTTTCGTCGGTACCCCGGAGGAGTCCGCGACTGTTGAGCGGATCCAGGAATCTCTGGGGTCCCTCGCCCGGCAGACGGTCAACTGCTGTGAAACTCCGGACAGCATCGATGCCCTGATCGGCTTGTTGGAGGGCTCCGCGGGCTATGTGGGCAAGGACACTGGACCGATGCATCTGGCGGCCGCACTCGGCAAGCCCGTTCTCGCGATTTTCGGTGGCGGCCATTGGCCCCGGTTTGTTCCGGCGGCCCGGACCGGGGCAGTGCTCACCGTCACGGTTCCTTGCAGTCCCTGTAACTGGCGCTGCCACGTTCAGGACTCCTGGTGTTTGAAGGCCGTCCCCGTCGAGGAGGCTCTGGCCGCTTTCGACCGGATTTTGCAAGATCCCGCGGGACCGTTCGAGATCCTGGAAATCCAGGCGCCGCCACCTCTGGTGCACCGGATGGTCCGTGAGTCTTCGGACCGCTACCTCACTGTGATCCGGCAGTACGCCCAGTTGTTGAAGGAACTCCAGCACGCCCCGGCGGCGGATGATGCCTCCGGGACGACGGGGAGGACGCTGCATCCGAGTTCCGGTGTTGCGGGGCCCACCGCGCACCCCGAGGGGAACGGGGTCAGCGAGATGGCCGCGCTCCGCGGCCAAGTGCTGGATCTGCAAGCGCAACTGGAAGAAAAGGCGACGGAAGCCGCAACCCTGCGACGCCTGCTGCCGGTCCTTCGTGACGAGATCGATCATCTCCTCTCTGCGCCGCCAGCACCCGCGCAGTCTGCTCCTTGGCAGGCCATCTGGCGTAAGCTGTCACAAGGCAAATAGACGCCATGTTGCCGAATCCCAGTGCAAACCCAATCCTTTCGGCACTCCGAGGCGCCTTTGTTGCGCCGGAGGGTTGGGACCAGATCCCGCCCGCGGGTCCGGGCGCCCCGGATTGTCTCGCCGAACTGGTCTGCCGCCTCAGCCGGACCTGTCCGGCCACCATCCTGGTCACCGACCCCGATCCGGCCGTTTCCGCTGCCGCCGTGATTGGTGCCGGGGCCAGCGGTGCGCAGGTCTTCATCGCAGCAGGTGGTGAGGAGGCTGCGGATGCGATCAGGTCTGCGATTTCCCGGTTCGATCAATCCGGGCGCGCGCTGATCTTCAGAGGTCCGGCGAGTGCGTTTTGTAACCAAATCGAAATCGCTCCCCAGCTTGTCATCGTGCGCCGGTTCGAGGACCTGGAACCCCTTCGGGGCCGCTTGCCCAGCCACGGCGTGGTGGTGGTACGCCAACAGGGTGATGCGCCTGATGGACTGCGCCGCTGGGCAGACTCCTGTCTCTACCAGGTTCTGGCGGGCACGCCAGGACGAAGATCCTCCATTCCGGAGTCCCTGTTCCAGGAGGTTCGCGGCGATCTCGACGCTTCGCGTGATCCCGCGGACACGGAGGCAGTCATCCAGCGCCTGCGGGGTTCTCCGACTGCAGAGTCCGGGCCGGCTCTGCCACCCGGACTCTGGCCCCGCCGCCCTTTCCCGGGTCCACCCCTCCCTCCGACCCTGCCGGGTGGTGCCCCCTGGCCCAGAATCTCTATCGTCACCCCGACCTTCAATCAGGGCCGATACATCGAACAGACCCTGCTCTCGATCCTCCATCAGGGCTACCCGAACCTCGAATACATCGTCATCGACGGCGGTTCCACCGATGAAACTCACCAGGTCCTGGAACGCTACCGCCCACGGATCAGCCACCTTGTCTCGGAAGCCGACCGCGGCCAGAGTCATGCCATCAACAAAGGCATGGCCCTGGCCACCGGCGACATCCTGACCTGGGTCAACAGCGATGACCTGCTCGCCCCCGGTGCACTCGCAGCCATGGCGATGGCGTTCCACACTTCCCAGGCGGATATGGTCGCCGGCGTCGCCTGCGTCTTCTCCGGGACTGAATTCGTGGACCTGCACCTGACCTCCTGCGCGCCCGGTCCGTTGCCCCTGCGCGACCTGCTGGATCTCGACGGCTGCTGGAACGCCGGACAGTTTTTCTATCAACCCGAGGTGATGTTTACCCGTGGCCTGTGGGAGCGTGCGGGCGGACGAGTCCGCGAGGATCTCTTTTACAGCATGGACTATGACCTCTGGGTGCGATTCGCGGCTGCCAGGGCGAGGCTCCATGTCATCGGACGCCCCATCTGCTGGTACCGGCAACATCCAGAACAGAAGACCCACGCGGTCGCCAAGTTCAAGGCCGAACTGGAAGACTGCCGCGCCGGCTATCTCGCCTCGAATCCGGGTTGGCCCTGTGAATGGCCGGCGCCGCCGGCCGAACCGAGGCGTCAGCTTCGAGTCGCCCTGGTCAACGATCATGGCTTCCGCTATGGTGCCGGTCTGGCCCACCAGCGGCTGGGCGAGGGCATCGCCCTGGCCGGACACGAGCTGTTGCCGTTCACTCTGACCAATGAATCGGCCGGATTGACCGGCGCGACACCATTGACACCTGCCAACCTCTATCAGGCTCTGGCTTCACGCCAGCCCGATCTTGTCATCACTGGCAACCTGCACTCCGCAGGAGCCACCGCAGAACACCTCGACGCCCTTGCCGGGGCGTTCCCCACCTTTGCCGTTTTGCACGACCTCTGGAGCCTGACGGGACGCTGCGCCTACCCGGAAGACTGCTCGAAGTACAAAGACGGCTGCGACCATACCTGCCCCACTGCCACCGAATATCCTTCCCTGCCCCTCACACAGATCCGGCCAGCTTGGGAGGCCAAACGGGCGGTCCTCACTGCCGGCAACGCCCCCACTCTCCTCGGCAATTCTGCCTGGACCACGGAATTCGCCCGGCAAGCTCTGGCTGCCTGGGGCGTTCAGGATCCCGGCGCCCGGACCGGACAGATCAGGTACGGATTCCCGCTCGATGACCTCGCGCCAGTGGACCGCGGCCTGGCTCGCCGCCTTCTCGGTTTGCCCGAGGACCGCTTCATCGTCATGCTCTCCAGCGAACTGAGCGACCGGCGGAAGCGAACCCGCGAAGCCTTCGAGGCGCTCGCACAGTTGGACCTCCCTGATTTGACCGTTGTCAGCCTTGGAAACAAAGTCGAAGGGGAGAAGTTCCCCGTGGCCGATGTCCGCCGCCCCGGCTACTTGACCGACCCAGGCCGCCTCGCGCTTTACAAATCCGCCGCCGATCTCTACTTGTCGCCCTCCCTTGACGAGACCTTCGGACAGGTTTTTGTCGAATCTGCTGCTTGCGGAACCCCTGCGATGGGTCATCCCAGCACCGGCGTACGCGATGCCGTCTGCCAAGGCGTTTCCGGAATCCTGGTCAGCCCGGCCGGGCCGAAACCCCTCGCCGATGCGATCCGAAGTCTCTACTTGGACCCTCAGAAGCGCGCGGCGATGGGGGTCTGGGGCCGGATTTTCGTCGAGAATGAGTGGTCGTTCTATTCCTCGTACCATTCACTGTTTGTGCACTGGCGGCGATCCGGTCTCACCGCCCGGTTCAGAATGCCACCCAAAATCGGATTCCGGCCCGGCGCGAACCCACTGCCGCCTGTCGAACCCGCCACCCGGAGGCCCGGTACGCGCGTTGAAGCGTTGCACATCGGGGGCGAAGAAGGCCCATACCCCGACCTCGGACTGCCTCGGTTCCGCTGGGCGTTCGGTCCGGTATCCCGGCTGAGAATCCATGCCCTGGAGACCGGAATCCACACACTCGTCATCCTGTACCGCAACCTGCACCCCGGTCAGACGCTGCACGTCCGGACTTCCCGCTCCGTTTCCCGCTCCTATTCCCTGGCCTTGAACAGGTTCGACCACGACCGTGTGGTCTGCACTGCGGCTCTGCTTGAGCAGGGCCCCAATCTCGTCGAACTTGAGTTCAGCAAATGGGATCTCAACCCCGCCGATCCCCGGCCCATGGCCGCAGTGCTCACGGGAATCTACTGCATCCCGGATCCCTCCGGCGCAGAAGGGATGCCCCCCTCTGGAGGTAACTCATGATACTTGGTACCGGGGTCGATCTTGCCGAAGTGGACCGGATCCGGGAGGCCGCTGAGCGCTACGGCGACCGGTTCCTGACTCGGGTCTACACCCCTGCCGAAATCGCTTACGCATCCCGAAAGGCGAATAAGTATGAGCGCTTCGCTGCCCGATTCGCCGCCAAGGAAGCCGGAATGAAAGCGATCGGCACTGGCTGGCGCGGCGGCGTCCGCTGGCAGGACTTCGAGGTGGTGAACGAACCCAGCGGACGCCCGACACTGCGGTTCCACGGGGTGGCCAGGGAGGTGGCGGAGCGCCTGGGCGTGAAGTCCGTCCAGCTATCCTTGACTCACACCTCGGCTCTCGCCCTCGCGCACGTCATTCTTGAGGGCTGAGGGCGACGGACCCCGCAACTGCGCCTCCTCGAGCGCGGTCGTCTGTGAGTAGGTGTAGATCATCCGGTGAATCACCGTAATGTTCCCCAGTACGGCGATCACCCACAGAACCGGCGCCATCCGGTCGAACAGGGCGCCGATAATCAGCAAAACAATCCGCTCCGGACGCTCCAGAAACCCCACTTTGCAGAGCGGAATCGTATTTTCCGCGCGCGAACGGGTGTAGGAAATCATCACCGACGCCGTCATCACCACCGCCGTCAGCACAACGTAGAAGTTGCGGCCGATGTTTGCGTAATACACCAGCAGTCCCATCAGTAGCGCCAGATCAGAGTAGCGGTCCAGAACCGAGTCGAAAAACCCTCCGAACTTCGTCACTCGATTGGTTTCCCGGGCCACGCGGCCGTCCACCATATCGAAAATTCCCGCTCCAATGATGACCAGTCCGGCGGCCAGAAACCGCCCCTGCGCCAGCAGGACCGCCGCGTAGATGTTGATCAGAAGCCCGATGAAGGTCAGAGCGTTCGGGCTGATCCGGGAGAGGGCCAAGCCCTTCACGATCAGCCTGATGATGGCATTGGCGCCGATGCCGATGGCGCGGGTGTACGTCACTGCAATCCTATTCTGTACTGTCGTGGATGGTCTTCAATTCCAGAATCTCCATCTGGCGTTTCCCGCTGGGGATCTGGATGATTACTTCGTCGCCCACCTGCTTGCCGAGCAATCCTCGCCCGATCGGCGAATTGGTGGAAATCAGTCCATTCGCAGCATCCGCCTCTTCGCTGGCGACGAGCTTGTAGCTGATCTCCTCATCCTTGTCCTGGTCGAGCACCAGAACCCGCGAACCGAGTCCGACGCGGTCCCTGGGAATCTTCGTCAGATCGATCAGCGACATGTCCGACATCCGCTTCTTGAGTTGGGCCAGACGGGCATCCACGTACCTCTGGCGCTCTTTCGCGGCATGAAACTCAGCGTTCTCGCGCAGGTCGCCATGCGCGCGGGCTTTCAGAATCTCCTTCGGCAACTCATTCCGGAGTTCGTATTCCAGCGCGTTGATCTCGTCCTGCAGTTTCTTGATCAGGTCCTCCATGAGGGGATCGGTCTCCAACCGTTAAGTATAAACGTCCGGAGCCGCTCCGTGCGGCGTGGGCCTCACTACAGAACCCCGGTGATGGTCACTATGCGAGATGCCGAGCCGGCCCCAATCCGGAACCGGTTGGCCCCCGGTGTCGTGCCGAGGCGATACCGGAGCCACCATGTGTTGGGGTACAACTCGCTCGGCTGCAGCGAATCCACTGCGCCACCGCCGCTCTCCACGCTGATCTCGGGAGCTGGCTCCAGCGTCGCAATTCCGGAACCTTCATGCACCCGGAAGTAAATGGTCACCGCCGCGCCGCTTCTGCCGCTCGTGGGCAGAAGCGGCGCCGTGATCTTCTCCGGATCTCCCCCGCGGACGGCCATCCAGTACGGAACACGCGCCACCGTCCCGTGCTCCGGATCATCGATTCGGAGAAAACCCTCGTAAGCACCAGGCACGAGGCCTCCCTCGCCGAACAATAACACCGGGCCCGCGATCTCGTCCGGCCCCAGCGTGATCTGCTCGTCCGTCAGTACTGGAATCACCTCGTTCTGGCTCTCGATGCTCAATTGATACGTCACCGTATCGCTCGTGACATTGCGGATAATCACCTGTTTCCAGTCATCAACGGTTGACTCCTGGGCGCCAAACGAGACCGAAACCGGGTATGCCGTCACCGTCGCGTTCAGAGCCCGGTCCAGATCCAGGGAGCCCGCACCCGAATGCATGACTGTGGTCGGATTCCCGTCGGAGTTCAGCAGCGGCGTAGCCGAATTCACCAGTAGCGAACGGTACTCCGCCGAACCCAGACCTGGCCTGGCCGCCATCAGCACCGCCGCGGCGCCAGCAACCACCGGAGCCGAAAAACTCGTTCCTTGTGTCGTGGTGTATCCGCTCTCGCTGTACAAAGTCGAACCAGGGAAGCCCGTCTGTGCCGCTGTGAAAACGTTGGCCCCCGTCGCCACCAGGTCCGGCTTGATCTTCAAATCCACGGAGGGACCCAGGCTCGAGAAGCTCGCCAGCTGGAACGGATTGTTCGGAGTTCCCCCAAAACGGACCACGACCTGGTATTCCTCCTCTTCCGCCGCCTCGGCCTTGATCCGCAGGCCGTCGGGGCGCGACACAGTCAGTGCCGGAATGGTCGGATCCGCATCCACGTCAGGGGTGAAAGGCAAATCGGGGAAATCCGCGCTTGCGCTGTTGTAGATAATCGCTGCTTCCGCCCCAGCCAGAAACGCATTTCGCAACTTCACCGTGAAATTGCACTCCCCTCGCTGGATGAGCGGAATCGTGCCCGTCAGACTCTCCGCCGGGACAGATCCACAGAGCAAGCCGGTTGGGTCCAACTGCTCGACATCGAACAACTCCCCGCTAAACACCTGGCCGCTCACCGCGTTCGTCGAGGCGCCAGTGTCCGTAATCGCCGGGCCTTTCGGCAGCGAAACCGTGCCGATTCCGCTCGCCCTGTCACTCTGGTTTGACCCCACCGACAGCACCAGCGAGTCCGCGGAACTGTCATCCACCATCATGATGTCGGGCCCCGAATTGCCCGCCGAGATCACCACCACCACCCCCCGCTCGGCCGCATTCCTCGCGGCTTCGGCCAGCACGTCGCTCCCCGACCCGGCCAAGCCATTGGAACCAAAGCTCATATTGATCACATGCATCCCGTCGTTGATGGCTGCGTCCAGTGCCCGCAGCGCAAAATCGGTCGGAATCGACCGCGTCGCATCACGGTTCACCCGGTAGTTACCCAGCCACGCCCGCGGCGCAACCCCGGCAATCACTCCTGCCGGAGAATCGTGGACCACGCCCGCCGCCACCATCGCAACCGCTGTCCCGTGGCCTACCCGGTCTCGCGCATCCAGCCCGTCGAATGATCGTGCGACGATTACCTTTCCGTTCGTCAGCGCCCGGTTCTGCTCCCGGTCCGCCTGCGGGAATCCCTCCGGTGCTTCCATCTCGGGGTCCGAAAATGCTGGATGGCTCTGTTCGATGCCCGTGTCCAATATGGCAATCTTGATCCCCTCACCCGCCCGGCTGGCCCCGCCGATCTGCTCCCAGACGCTCGCCACCTTGTGAATCCCCGGCACCCGGTCTGTGTGCAACTCCAGATCCCGAACCAACTCCACCCGCTTCACCCCCGGCAAACCTGCCAGCAATGCCGCTTGTCCCTCCGGAGCGTCCACGATCACTGCATTCACAGCGGTCGCCGTCGCCGCCACCGGCCTCGCGCCGCGAATCCCACTCAGCACCCGCGTGAAAAGCTGCTGCTCCGAACGAACCGCAGCCAATCGGGCCGTCCGGTCCGACCCGCGAACCGCAGGCTCCTCCTGCAATTGCACGATATATCTCGCAGGTTCTCCGCTCTGAGCCAGGCCCAATGCCGCCAGCAGCAGAAAGAAAGCAGTCAGTCTTCTCATTTCAGTTCTGTCACCCTTTTTCTACTCTATCTCGCATGGATGCCGCCCGGGCGAAGGCAGGACCGGCAACCTGCCCTCGGAATCGACCCCCACGCCCCTCCTGACGCGTCCCCCAGGGATTGGGTTACGACCTCGCGGGCCTATCGTGCAGGCAGGTCGATCTCGGTCCGCGTCCCTTCACCCGGGCGTGACTGCACCGCCAGCCGGTACCCGTTCCCAAACAGCACCTGCAACCTCTCGTTGACGTTCCGGACCCCGATCCCGCCCCGGTCCAACAACCCCGCGAGCCGCTCCTCTTCGATCCCGACCCCGTCGTCCTCCACCGTCAAAGCCAACCGGCCGTCCCCGGACCGCCTCGCACTCACCCGGATCACTCCCCCGGTTACCTTGCTCGCCAGGCCGTGCTTCACCGAATTCTCGACCAGCGGTTGCAGAAGCATCGCCGGGATCTGCAGATCCTGCGTACCGGGCTCCACGGCCTTCTCGAAGCGGAGTTTGTCGCCAAAACGCACCATTTCAATGCTCAAATAGTCCTCGATGAACGCCAGTTCGTCGCGCAGAGGCGCGAAACTGCCCGTCTTCCGCAACAGCCGGCGCAAGATGTTCGACAGCTTGTACACCACTTGCCGGGCCTGGTCCGGATTGGTCCGGATCAACGAGGAGACCGTATTCAACGTATTGAAAAGAAAGTGCGGATTGATCTGACCCGCAAGCGCCGATAGCCGCGCCTGCACCAGCAGTCTCTCCTTGACTTCCAGCAGCCGCTCGTTTCTGGCACTGTTCCAGATTTTCAGCGGCACCGCCACCGTAAAAACCGTCGTCAGAAACACCGCCGCCAGCAGCCACCCCTGCCGCCCGCCCGACAGCGCGAAAACGTACTGTTCCCCAAAGACTTGACTGGACACAAGCCGCACCAGTTCCGCCGAAAGAATCGCCATCAGGATCGACACGTGATAGACAGTCCGCCGCCGGTCGGCCGGATAGCGGACCAGGCGGTACAAGGATAGATCGAAGAAGGGAGTAAACCTCCAGATTTCATCGGGTTCCGGCGCCAGGTCGCGCAACAAGCCCCCCAGCACCCCCACCGCCGCGTACAGCGGCATCGCCAGATACTCGCCCGCCATCATCGCCGGCAGTGAGCAAACCACCCCCGTCAGCAGTCCCGAGATGTAGCCCCCCACCATCCCCGCCACCATCGAACCCTCCAGCGCCAGATCCATCCCCGCATACGTCGGAGTGATCACGCGCAGCGTGGAACCTGAAACGCAGAAGAACGAGATCCCTCCAGCGACCTGCAGACGTTCCACCATCGTCCGCTCTTCCCGCAGGAGAAGCCCCAGAAAACGGCTCGATCGCGACAGCAGACTGGCCAGTGAAGCCGCCACCGCAAGCTTGACCAACAGGATGACCAGCAGTTGTTCCATCGCGGCAGGGGCCCGCCTCATTATAAGATGAAGAGTTAGCCCACTTCCGACATGCCCGAAATCCCCTCATTGACCGTTCAAAAGGTCGCCGAAGCCAATTTGCCCACGGAGTTTGGCCAGTTCCGCATCCACGGCTTCGAGGGCACCGCCGAAACCCGCCGCGAGGAAGCCATCGCGGTCGTCATGGGCGATGTGTCCACTCCGGAACCCGTCCTTGTCCGCATTCATTCCCAGTGCCTCACGGGTGACGTCTTCCACAGTCTCCGCTGCGACTGCCGGGCGCAGCTTGAACTTTCGCTGCAGGCGGTCGCCGCCGCCGGCCGCGGCCTCGTCATTTACGAAAAGAAGGAGGGCCGCGGCATCGGCCTCCTCAACAAGATCCGCGCCTATGAACTCCAGGATTCCGGCGCCGACACCATCGAGGCCAATGAACAACTCGGCTTCGAGTCGGACCTTCGTGTTTACGAACTCCCCGCCGCGATCATCCGCCACTTCGGGATCACCAATGTCCGCCTGCTGACCAACAACCCCGACAAAATCGCCGCCCTCGAAGCCAGCGGGATCGAAGTGGTCGAACGCGTCCCCTGCCAGGTGATCGGGAACGGTGAAAATGCCGTCTATCTCCGCACCAAGAAGGACCGGATGGGTCACCTCCTCGAATTGTAATCTCCCCCTTTTCGCCGTCCCAATTTTCGCGATACAGTCAGGTGCAGGACTTTGTGTGGCCTTCGGAGGTTCGGAATGGGTGCTCGTCTTGTCGGTGTCTGGCGCGAAACCCTTCGGATTGTCGGTATCTACCTGCTTGCCGGGGCGATCTGGATTGGCCTGTCCGACCTGGTGCTCTGGCGCTATTTCCCTCAGGAGTCCTGGCCCACAGTCAGTGTCTTCAAAGGAATTTTCTTTGTCACTGCGACCGGCCTGTTGCTGGCCGTTCTGCTGGTCCGGGCCTTCTCTTCGATCCACCGCTCCCAGCGCGCCCTCGACGACACGCGCAAGCGCTTCACCCTCTTCATGGACAACCTTCCGGTCGCCGCCTTCCTGAAGGACGCCGGTGGAAATTACCTCTTTGTGAATCGCTTCCTTCTGGACAGATTTGCCGGTGACCAACCCCTGACCGGTTCCAACACCCGGGACATCTTCCCTCGAGAGACCGCCGACCGCTTCGCCGCGGACGACCGCCGCGTACTGGATACCCGTCTCGTTCACGAATCCGAGGTGTGCTTCGATCAGCCCTCCGGACCCGAGTACTGGCTCGTGCGGCGGTTCCCTGTTCCCACGGGCAACGGTGACGAGGCCCTGATTGGCGGCGTCGCCATCGACATCACCGAGCGCCACCGCCTCGATGAGCAGA
The DNA here is from genome assembly GCA_003487005.1 of Bryobacterales bacterium. Lineage (GTDB taxonomy): Bacteria > Acidobacteriota > Terriglobia > Bryobacterales > Bryobacteraceae > PNKE01. Next base: position 7,534 of record DNFG01000015.1, on the reverse strand, counting down.
TTCGCCAGACCGGGAAAATGGAGGCACTGGGCCGCGTCGCCGGCGGGATCGCCCATGATTTCAACAATATGCTGACTGTCGTGAACGGCTACGCCTCCCTGCTTCATCGTGAGCTTGGCGACTCGCCCGCCGGCCGCAAAGCCCGCGAAATCCAGATTGTTGGCGAGAAGGCCGCCCATCTCACCCACCAACTCCTCGCCTTCAGCCGGAAGCAGCAACACCAACCCGAGCGCCTCGAACTGAATCGCGTCATCCGCGAAATGGAGTCCATCCTCCGCCCCCTCATCCCTGCCCATGTGGAGTTCGTCTTCGCCCTTGATCCTACCCTGCCCCCCATCCTGGCCGATCACGCCCAACTCCAACAGATCGTCCTGAATCTCGCGCTGAATGCCCGTGATGCCATGCCCGACGGGGGCATCCTTTCCTTCGAAACCAGAAAGCTCCCGGCCGATGCCGCCCGCCCCATCCATCTCACCGTCCGCGACAACGGCCACGGCATGGATGCCGCTGTACGCGAACGAATCTTTGAACCGTTCTTCACCACCAAGGAGCCAGGCAAAGGGATCGGGCTCGGTCTCGCAACCGTTTACGGCGCGGTTCGTCAGAACGGCGGCGCCATCAAGGTGGACAGCGAACCCGGCCGTGGCGCCGCCTTCACGGTTTCCTTCTCCCAGGCCGATTGACAGGTCTCGCGTCCTACTGCCCCGGTTGCCGTCCCCCCAGCGCAGGCGCCCGGAACACCGCGTTCAGGAACAATACATTCAACCCGTCCATGTAAGCCCGGAAGTTCGGATCCGCCGTGAAACCGATCACCGCCCCCCGCCCTTCGTCCTGCACCACCACGAACGGTTTGAACGCCAATTGCTTCCGGTTCTCCTCCCAAAGCAGTCCCGAGGCCAGCAACTCGTCGGGACCTGCGTAAATCACCGCGTTCAGCCCCTGATTGCTCTTGAGGGGCGAGTAGATAGCCCGCCCGTCCACGAGCACATGGAGTGTCTCCGGCAGGCCCGCGCTGATCCAGGCATCCGGATCGGGCCTGGCCCGGACCAGGACTCCTGCCACGTCCGGCGGCATTTCCCGGTCCGCCCGGATCGCCTTCTCGTAATCCTCATACTTCTCGAAGATCTTGCCCGGCGCCGGGCCCGCTGCCGGCTTGGCATCCGCCACGGGCCGCCCCGGCGCAGACCCGTCCTTCGGCGCAAGTCCCTCCTGCTGCAGCGACAGCAATCCCACCTGCTGGCTGCTTAAGTAACTCACCGCGCCGCCCACGCCAATCACAACGCCCCCCCCACGCACCCATGTCTTCAGCCGCTCCGCCGCGCCTCCGCCCAGAACTCCCGCATAATTGCCGCCACTCGGCATGATCAGCACATCGAACTTACTCAAATCCACCATGCCCAGTGTCTGCCCGCGCAGCACGGTCACCGGATAGCCGTACAGCCTCTCCAGGACAAACCGTGTGTGCCCAGCCGCCAGCGACGATGTCGGCTGATCCCAAACCATGGCCACCCGGGGCTTCTTCAATCGCGCCACCCGGTTGCTGCCAAAGTTGATCCCCTCTTCCACCCAGCCGCTGCCAGTCGCTACCACTTCCGCCCCGGACACCACCGCCAGCTTCGCCACCGTCTCATGCACCGAGGGCGGATTCTGCGCCACCATCACCACCAGCGTCCCCGACGGGTACTTCCGGCCCTCCTGCGTGAACCCCCGGTTCACCGATAGAATCTTCAAGTCCGCGCGCAACGCCGCGGTCAGGAACCGTCCCGCCGCCTGTGTTCCCCACGGCACCAGATAGGCCAGTTCCGCCTTGCCCGGCGCCGCGCCTTTCGGCTGATATCCCGTGGCCGGGACCATCGCGAACTGTCCCTGCGAAACCTCCGCCGCACCCACCGCCTCCACGTTGTGCAGCATCGGCAGCGACCAGGCGGTCACATCGTAAATCTCATCCCGCAATCCCTTCTTTCGCCGCCGTTCCTGCTCCTTCACAAACTCCGGGTCCAGCGGAACCTGGGGATCCAGCAACGCCCTCACCATCCGCTTGCGCGGCTGGGCAACCCCCACCGTGTAGCTCCCCGCCGGGTACTCCTTCCCGCCGTTGCGGAACGCCGCCCCGGCGCGCCGGACTTCCACGCCCTGCTCCGCCAGCACGTGCGCCAGTTTGTCCACCGCCGAGACATCGCCGCGCCGGGGGAGAATCCACTCCTTCACCGCTTCTTTCTGCCCCTCCTCCACCGCCGTCCGTGCGTAGGTCCAGAAATTGTCCAGCAGCTTCGGCCGGTACTCCGCCGCCGTTTCCAGCGTTGCAACCGAAGCGACAAACTGCATCTTCACGCTGTTCTGGAAGTCGTACAGCGTGCCGTCCGCCTTCCGCACGACCAGCCCCCGCACCGACGCATTCTCGTACGTCATCCCCATCCCACCGTAGTACCAGGGCCAGGACGCCCCGTAACCCGGATAGAACTCGTCGAATACCTCCCGCGTGAAGTAGCGGTAACCCAGCTTGTCAAACCACCGGGCATTGTTCTTGCCGAACCAGTCCATCTGCTGCTTCTGCAAGGCCGTCAGGTGAGGATTGTACGGTGCGGCGCCTGGCGCGAAGAAGTAGGTCGATTCCGTACCCATTTCGTGCAAATCGACATGAATCAGCGGCAGCCATTCGTTCAGGTACTTCACCCGTCCCCGGGTCTCCGGCTGCGTCAGCGCAAACCAGTCCCGGTTCATGTCGAAAAGATAGTGATTGGACCGCCCGCCCGGCCACGGCTCGTTCCGCTCCGCCGCATAGATGCTTTCGTCGGGCTCCAGACCCTCGCTTTGGCGGTAGCTGTGGACGAACCGGTCGCGCCCGTCCGGATTCTGCAGCGGGTCCAGAATCGTGAGGACATTCGCCAGCACGCTCTCTACCAGCCCATTGTTGCGCGCCGCCAGCAAATGATACGCCGCCAGCATCACCGCCTCCGGCGACGAAATCTCGTTGCCATGCACCGCCGAACTGATCCCGACCACCGCCGGCAGCGTCGCCATCAGCTTCTTCGCTTCATCCGCCGAAGTCTTCCGCGGATCATGCAGCCTCTGCATCCCCGACTTGATCTCCGCAATCCGCCGGATATTCTGCTCCGACCCGATCACCGCATAATACAGCCGCCGTCCCTCCCACGACTTCGCGTACTCGAAGATCCTCATCCGGTTCGGCTGTGCCGCTGCCAGCGCCTCGAAATACTTCTCGATATCCGCCGCCGTGGCATGCTTCGTGCCCGGCGCGAAGCCCAGCACTTTCTCCATCGTTGGAATGGACGGGTTGTACTCCGCTCCGGGCCAGAACTCAAAGTTCTGCCCCAATACCGGCATCAGGAAGACGAAGAGCGAGACCAGAAGCTTCTGCATAAAGAGCTAGCATAGCGCTCCGCGGACAACCCCGCAAAAGCCGTCGAAGTGGACCCTTCCACCCGGGATCGTCCACAATCAAATCAACGATTTCCATGACCGGATTGCTCTTCTCTCTGCTTGGCGGGATCGGCCTGTTCCTCGTCGGCATGGTACTGCTCAGCGACGGACTCAAGGCCTTCGCCGGGAACCGCCTTCGCACGGCGCTGGTTCGCTTCACCGGCCGCCCCTCCGCTGCCCTCGCCTCCGGGGCTCTCGTGACCGCCCTCGTCCAGTCCTCCTCCGCCACCACCGTCACGATGATCGGCTTCGTCAGCGCCGGCCTGCTGACCTTCCCCCAGGCCGTCGGTGTCATCCTCGGTGCGAGCCTCGGAACCACGAGCACAGGCTGGATCGTCTCCGTCCTCGGTCTCAAAATCAGTATCGGCCAGTATGCCATGCCGCTCATCGGTATCGGTGCGTTCGTCCGCCTCCTCGGCCGGGGCCGCTGGCGCTCGCTCGGCTTGGCGGTCGCGGGCTTTGGGCTCATCTTCGCCGGCATCGAAGCGCTGCAAACCGCCATGGCCGGACTCTCCGGCAACCTCAATCTCTCAGGGCTCGATGCCGGTGGTCTCCTTGGCCGCGTCCTCGCCGTGGGGATCGGCGTCGCGCTCACCATCGTCCTGCAATCTTCCAGCGCCGCCGTCGCCACCACCCTCACTGCTCTCCATACCGGTTCCTTGAACTTCGAGCAGGCCGCGCTGCTCGTCATCGGCGCCTCCATCGGGACCACCGTCACCGGCGCGCTCGCCGCTATCGGCGCCAGCGTCCCCGCCAAACGGACCGCCCTCGCCCTGGTCCTCTTCAATTCCGCCACCGGCGTCATCGCCGTCCTGCTGCTTCCGCTGCTGTTGTGGCTCATCGATTGGGGCCAGCGCACTGCCGGTCTCGAAGCCGGCGCCGTCAGCCTCGCCGCCTTCCACACGGCCTTTGTCGCGATCGGCGTCCTCCTGTTTCTCCCGCTCATCGAGAGATTCTCCCGCGCCGTCGAGAACCTGCTTCCAGATCGGGGACCCGCGCTCACCGCCCACCTCGACCGGCTTGTCCTCGATGTCCCCGAGGTGGCGCTTGAAGCCGCCTTCCGCGCTCTGCGCGAAATCTCAATCGAGGCTTTCAACGCCCTCCAGGACAGCCTTCGCGATCCTCCAGGCCGCGCCGTGGATAAGGCGCGCCGAGTCCGGATTCGCGAAGCGATCCGTCAGACCCAGGAATTCCTCGCCGCTATCCCCGCTACCAATGAACCGGGCCCCGCCGCCCTCCGAGTCTCCTTGCTGCATGGACTCGACCATCTCGTCCGCCTGCAAAGCTACCTGAAGCTGCCCGAAAAGCTGATTCAGTCCTTCAACCACGATCCGGTGAAGCCGCCCCTCGCTCGCTGCCACGACATCCTGGAAAGTGCCTCGAACGGACTCCGCGGCTTCGACGCAGGCCCCTGGCTCGATGCCGTTCGCCAGAAGTCCGAATACCTCGGTGAAGCCAACCGCCGCGAACGCCCGAAATTGCTGCAGAAAAGCGCCGCTGGCGCCTGGAACGATGCCGTCGTCCTCGATGCCCTCGACGCCCTTCGCTGGCTCAATACCGTTGGCTATCATGTCTGGCGAATCAGCCACTATCTCGGCGGCGGAACACCCGAAACCGCGGAGCCTGCAGAGTGGGAACCGCTGCGGGAAGAAACCTCCTGACCTACCGCCCCAACTCGAACCCCTCGCCCAGATACACCCGCCGCACTTCATCGTCCAGGGCCAGCGCCGCCGGCGTCCCGGCACGGAAAATCCGCCCATTGTTGATAATGTACGCCCTGTCCGTCACCGCCAGCGTCTCCCGGACATTGTGGTCCGTGATCAGTATCCCGATCCCCGTCGTTCTCAGCGCCGCGATGATCTTCTGCAACTCAATCACCTGGATCGGATCGATCCCCGAGAAAGGCTCGTCCAGAAGCAGAAACTCGGGTTGAATGGACAAGGATCGCGCTATCTCCACCCTCCGCCGCTCGCCCCCCGACAGCATGTACCCCTTGTTCTGCCGGACTTTCTCCAGCCCCATCTGCTCAAGCAGCGACTCCAGTCGCTCTCGCCGCTCGTGCTCCGGAATCGGCAGAGTCTCCAGAATCGCCCGCAGATTGTCCTCCACGCTCAACTTCCGGAACACCGACGGCTCTTGCGGCAGATAGCTGATGCCAACCCGTGCCCGCTGAAACATCGCCAGCGGAGTGATATCGCGCTCGTCGAGCAGAATTCGCCCGGAATCGGGCGTCACCAGGCCCACAATCATGTAGAACGATGTCGTTTTGCCTGCGCCGTTCGGCCCCAGCAACCCCACGACTTCTCCCACCGCCACCGACACTGAAACCCCGTCCACCACCTTCCGGCCCCGGTAGGACTTCGAGATCTCTTGTGTTTTCAGGGTCCGGGGCGGCGATGTGGAAGACACTGGTTCCAATTATCCCTGATGACGGGGCTAGGGGAGAGGTTCACCCGCTCCACCGCCCGTCCCGCCGCCGCTCAAATGGCGGTAAAATCCCAGGTCTTCGCCCGTCGCCGCCTTCGTTAGCAGCAGTATCTGGCCCGTGTGCATCGCAAAATGCTCCACGACGTGATAGACCGCCGCCAACACGGTTACCTCGTAGTTTTGCGGCTTCACCACCTCTAGCAGTCGTGTTTCAGGCAGACCCTCAATCACCGCACAGGCTTCTTCCACCGTTCCGCGCAGCCGCACCAGCAATTGCTCCCGCCCAACCCCGCCTTGCGCGGCAAACTCCTCGTCCCGCCGGCGCAGATCGGGTTGACCCGCCACCCCGGCCAGAATCCACTGACGCACGTTCCCTGACAGATGCAAACACAGATTCCCGGCAGAATTGGACGCGGCGTTCGGCCGCGCCCAAATCTGCTCCTCGCTCAATTTCCCGAGGCAGAACTCAATCCGCTCCACAAACTGCCGGAGTTTGCCGGTCGAAAATTCCTTGAACGCGCTGGCGAGGATGGCCATCTCCGGCCCTTTACAGAATCTGGTCGGACCAGTTCTCCAGTACTGCTTTCACCTTCAGGCAGAACTGGTCGGCCAGTGCGCCGTCGATCAACCGGTGGTCGAAGGTTAGCGCAAGGTAGGCCATCGAGCGGATCGCGATCGCGTCCCCGATCACCACCGGCGCCTTCTCGATCGCGCCCACGCCCAGGATTGCCACCTGCGGCTGATTGATCACCGGCGTGGCAAACAGAGATCGGAAGAGCGGCGTGTCGGGGAAGAG
>DNFG01000015.1:483-606 GCA_003487005.1 Bryobacterales bacterium | reverse complement strand
ATTGATCACCGGCGTGGCAAACAGGCTCCCGAACGAACCGAAGTTCGTGATCGAGAACGTGCCGCCCTGCACTTCATCCGGCTTCAACTGCCGCGACCGTGCCCGAGCCGCCAGATCCACGAT
>DNFG01000015.1:0-180 GCA_003487005.1 Bryobacterales bacterium | reverse complement strand
CGAATCACCGGCACAATCAGGCCGTTCTCCAGCGCCACCGCGATCCCAATGTTCACCTCGTTGTGGTAGAGGACATTCGTCCCCTCAATCGAGGCGTTCACCACCGGGAACTGCCGCAGAGCTTCCACCGCCGCCCGCGTGATGAACGGCAAGTACGTCAGCCCGAAGCCGTAACGCTGC
>DNFG01000396.1 GCA_003487005.1 Bryobacterales bacterium | reverse complement strand
GCCGGCCCTCGGCCTCGATCACCCGCAGTCCCAGCCAGCGCTTCCCCGGCGTCGCCTGCCAGCCCGACGCCTCGAACAGAGCCCCGCTCAGCGCCAGCGCCCCCGCCCCCGCCAGCGGAGCCAGCAGCGCCAGTGGAGCCACCAGCGCGGCATCCAAGAGAAAAGCCGCCCCGCGCTTCCACGGGGCGGCATATTTCAACGGCATCGGCGATCGTCTAGCTGCAGCCCGACGTCCCGCCGCAGTTCTCGCACTTGTAGCAGGCCCCGTTGCGCGTCATCAGGCCGCCGCACTCGGAGCAGATCGGCGCGTCCTCCATGCCGTCCGCCGGAGCGAACTGCAGGCGCTGTTGCGGTTCGGGTTCCGTCGGCCGCAGCCGCATCGATTCGCCCGCTTCGTTCTCCACCGCCTCCGGCCCGATGAACTTCACGGCCAGCCAGCGGAAGATGTAGTCCATGATCGACTTCGCGTACGGAATCTTCTCGTTGCCCGTGTAGCCCGAAGGCTCGAACCGGACGTGGCTGAACTTGTCCACGAAGAACTTCAGCGGCACGCCATACTGCAAGCCGTAGCTGACCGCGGTCGCGAACGAATCCATCAGACCGGAGATGGTCGAACCTTCCTTCGCCATCGTGATGAAGATCTCGCCCGGCGTGTTGTCCTCGAACAGCCCGACGGTGATGTAACCCTCGTGGCCCGCGATCGAGAATTTGTGCGTGATCGAGGTCCGCTCGTCCGGCAGCTTGCGCCGGATCGGCCGGTACACGATCTTCTCCTCGACACGCACCGACTGCACCGGCGCGGCGGAAGTGTGCTTCTTCTCGCCCTTGCCCGTGCCGGAACTGAGCGGTTGCACGCGCTTCGAGCCATCGCGATAAATCGCAATCGCCTTCAAACCCAGCTTCCAGCCCTCCACGTAGGCCGTCATCACCTCGTCCACGGTGGACTCTTCCGGCATGTTGATCGTCTTCGAGATCGCCCCGGAAATGAACGGCTGCACCGCCGCCATCATCCGGACATGGCCCATGTAGTGAATCGAACGGGTCCCGTTCTGCGGGCGGAAGGAGCAGTCAAACACCGGCAGATGCTCGGGCTTCAGCCCCGGAGCCCCCTCGATGGTGCCCGTCGAGTCGATGTAGCTGACAATCGCCTCCATCTGCTCGGGCGTGTAGCCCAGCCGGATCAGCGCCTGCGGGACGGTATTGTTGACGATCTTGATCATCCCGCCGCCCACCAGCTTTTTGTACTTCACCAGCGCCAGATCAGGCTCCACACCCGTCGTGTCGCAGTCCATCATGAACCCGATCGTGCCCGTCGGGGCGATCACCGTAGTCTGCGCGTTCCGGTAGCCCGCGTGCCGGCCCAGTTCGTACGCCTGCTCCCAGCACTGTTTCGCGCCTTCCAGCAGCGCCGCCGGCACCAGTTTCGAGTCGATGCCCGCCACCGCCGCACCGTGCATCTTGATGACTTCGAGGAACGGCTGTTCATTGATCGAATACCCCGGGCACGGGCCGACCACTTCCGCCGTCCGCGCGCTCGTCAGATACGCCTGCCCGCACATCACCGCCGTGATGGCGCCGGCCCAAGCCCGGCCCGCGCTCGAATCGTAAGGCACGCCCAGCGACATCAACAGGGACCCGAGGTTGGCGAAACCCAGCCCCAGCGGGCGGTAATCGTGCGAGTTGCGCGCGATCTTCTCCGTCGGATAGCTCGCGTTGTCGACGATAATCTCCTGCGCCAGCGTCACGGTATCCACCGCGTGCCGGAACGCCTCCACGTCGAACGCGCCATCCGCCTTCAGGAACTTCATCAGGTTCAGCGATGCCAGATTGCAGGCCGAATCGTCCAGGAACATGTACTCCGAACAAGGGTTCGAGGCATTGATCCGCGCCGTGTTCTTCGACGTGTGCCACTTGTTCACCGTCGTGTCGAACTGCATCCCCGGGTCGCCGCACTGCCAGGTGGCTTCGGCGATCGCGCGCATCAGGTCGCGCGCGCGGAACGTCTTCACCGGCTTGCCGTCCACCACCGACTTCGTCGACCAGTCGCCATCGCTGTCCACCGCCTGCATGAATTCGTCCGTCGCACGAACCGAATTATTGGCGTTCTGGAAGAAGATCGACGAATACGCGTCGCCGTCCAGCGAGGCATCATAACCCGCGTCAATCAGCGTGTGCGCCTTCTTCTCTTCCTTCGCCTTGCACCAGATGAACTGTTCGACGTCGGGATGCTCGGCATTCAGAATCACCATCTTGGCCGCCCGGCGCGTCTTGCCGCCGCTCTTGATCACGCCCGCGAAGGCGTCAAAACCCTTCATGAACGACAGCGGCCCCGAAGCGCGCCCGCCACCCCACAAAATCGCGTTCTCCTCGCGCAGCGACGACAGGTTCGTGCCCGTGCCCGAACCCCACTTGAACAGCATCCCCTCCGTCTTGGCCAGATCCAGGATCGACTCCAGCGAATCGGCCACCGAGTTGATAAAACACGCCGAACACTGCGGCTTGTAGTTCGATTTGTCCAGCTTCTTGATCGAATCCGTCTCTTCTTCGTAATACCAGCCGTAGCCGCGATTCTCTTCCCTCACCCCGACGTTGAACCAAACCGGCGAATTGAAACACGCCTTCTGCGTCAGCATCAGGTGCGCCAGTTCATCGCGAAAACTCGCGGCATCCTCCGGCGTGCTGAAGTACCGGCCTTCCAGACCCCACTCCGCGATCGTGTCCACCACCCGGTGCACCAGTTGCGCCACGCTGTGCTCGCGCTCCGGCGTGCCCATCCGGCCATGGAAATACTTCGACGCCACGATATTCGTCGCCGTCTGGCTCCACGACGCCGGCACTTCGATGTCCCGCTGCTCGAAGATCACCGCGCCTTTGTCGTTGCCGATCGACGCCGTGCGCTTCTCCCACTGCACCTCGTCGTAAGGAGTCCTCCCCGCGGCGAGCCTCGCCGTAAAGTAGCGGGGAAATGACAATCCCTGCCGCTCTTCCTTGCGCAAACTGCGCTTCTTCCGCCCAACTTGCGCGCCCAGATCCACACTCAACTGGCCCATCGGTTCCCTCTCCTTCAGTTAGATGCCGCCATCCCTGATTACGAATGCCTATAGCGGCTATTACTCGGGGGTGCACCTGTCACAGTACCCCAAGATCTTGTATGGGGTCAATCAAAAAATCTATAGGCTGTATGTATCTTGTTCAAACTGCTTGAAATCGAGTTGTCATCCTGCTGGTTGCGCCAGTGCCGCCAGGACCCCGCGGCCGTCAGGTCCTTTACTACCAGAAAGATAGGGAGATTCACTGAGACAGGCACGCTGCCCGCTACAACCTCCAACCCGTTTATTGTGAGTTGGATAGACCCGCAAACCCAACACCGCCTGACTCTTGCCGGCTAGCGCCCGCGCCGTGCATCCGCCCCGAAATCCGCCCCCCAGCGCCGCCCCAACTCCTCCAGCCCTCCGGCGTGCCAGTAGATCTTCCCGCGCAAAACCCGGGTACCTCCGGGCGGAATCCCCCCAATATTGACAATACTGTGCAGACAATCGGCCGGGTGATGGACCGTCACGTGCGAAGTCCGCTGCCAGTAGATACCACCCACCCAGTTCCGCGCCCGGTCCGCCCGCGTAATCAGTCCATCGTCCACCGGCCCCAGCATCACGGCCTCGTAAGGGCCCACCCGCGGCATGGAGGCCAGTTGCCCGCCGGTCCGCTCCTGGTCGAGCAGCACGCCCGGAGGTGTCCGCGCGCCCACGGTCTCCTCTCCGGCCGGCAACCGCTCCCAAACGCCCCGCCGCCGGACCCAGGTCAGGCTCTCCGGACTCCGCCCGGCTTCCTTCAGTTCCTGCCAGTAGTCGTACTCGCTGAACGCCGGAGTCCGCGCAATCTCCTTCCGCCACCCGGCGTTCGTCTCGCCGCCCAACCGGAAGCACTGCTGCACCCCGTAGTACGAATTCAGGCCCGCCGCCCCCGCCTCCACCCGCAACAGCATCTCGATCCCGTCCCGCACCGGAAGCAGGTAGAACGTCCACTTCTGCTCCGCCCACTCTTCACCCTTGACGTCCACCTCGTGCTTCACCACCCCCGGACGCGCGGCGAACTCGCGCAACAACTTCGCCTCCGCCCCGGCGTCAATCCCCGCCTCGCGGTCGTTCCTGGGCACTGCGCCATGCACCATCGGCGTGTGCTCAAAAAACCGGTACCCGATCCGGTTGCCCGGATGCTCTCGGTTGTCGAAGAACGCAAACCCCTCCCGCGTCGGATGAAATCCGGCCGTCACCGGCGTCTCCTGCGCCAGCCCCACTGCCGCCATTCCCAACAAGACCACCGTCCACAACTTCATCGGGAAACCTCCTTCGCGGGTTCCCCCCAGTCTACCCCCCGTGCCACCCGGAGTGGCGCGTGGAACACCGCCGGATCCGGATCGCACTCCCCTTCAGAAGTAGGCTGGGAGAGGTAAGCCACCCATGAAGTACCCCGTCGCCCTCGTTCAGACCGAAGAAGGAGACAGCGTCTCCCGCCCCGGCTTGCCTGGCTGCTGGTCGCAAGGCGCGACCGAACAAGAGGCTCTGGACAACATCCGGGTCTCTATCCAGGAGTACCTGGCAGTAGCCCGCGAACTCGCCTGAGCATTCTCCCAGCCTACTTCCCCGCCCCGAGCGACTCCACGAAGAACCGGGTGATCCCCTCTCGCATGTGCCGCGAGGCCTTGCCCGTCACCCCGTGACTCTTCTGCGGGTAAATCAGCGTCTCGAACGGCTTGCCTGCCTGCTGGAGCGCGTTCATCATCTGTAAAGCATTGGCAAACAACACGTTATCGTCACCCAGATTGTGGATCAGCATCAGCTTGCCCTTCAGGTTCGCCGCCGCGTTCACCGGCGCGCTCAGCCGGTAGCCCTCTTCGTTCTCCTGTGGCAGCCCCATGTACCTTTCTGTATAGATAGTGTCGTAATTGCGCCAGTCCGTCACCGCCGCGCCCGCCGCCCCGGCCGCGAAGGTGTCCGGCGCGTGCAGCAGGCAGTAGAGCGTCATGTATCCGCCATAGCTCCAGCCGTAAACCCCAATTCGCTTCTCGTCCGTAAACCCAAGAGAAAGCAGATACTTGACGCCATCCAACTGGTCCTCCAGCTCGACTTTGCCCATCCGCCGGTAGACCGGCGCCTCGAAGCCATGCCCGCGCCCCGCCGAGCCCCGGTTGTCCACCTGCCAGATCACGAAGCCCTTGTGCGCCAGCACCTGGTCCCAACTCAGCCCCGAGTAGGAATTGCGCACCGACTGCGCGTGCGGACCTCCATAGACCATCACAATCGCCGGGTACTTCTTCGCCGGATCGAAGCCCGCCGGTTTGATCAGCCGCGCGTGCAGTTCAATCCCCCCGGCGTTCTTGAACCGGTGCAGTTCGGTCGGGCGGAGGTCATACTCCTCCTGGGCTTTCAGGTTGGCTTCGCGCCAGACGGCGATTTCTTCGCCTCCAGATGTCCTTAAAACGCTTCGCGAAGGGCTTTCCAGGCTCGAATGTGTCTCCAGATACGCGCCGCAATCCGGGCTGAAGGAGGCCGAATAGCTGCCCGTCCCCGGCGACAGGCGCCGCTTGTTCCGCCCACTGAAATCCACGCTGTACAGATGGCGCTCCAGCGGGCTCACTTCCGAGGAGATGTAATACACCCGCCCGCCCTTCTGGTCGATGCAGGCGATCGAAGCCACCTCCCAGTCGCCGCGCGTCAACCGCGCCGCCTGCCGGCCGTCCGGGCGGTGCAGGTAGATGTGACGAAAGCCGCCATCCTTCTCGCTGAGCCGCAGAAACCGCCCGTCCGGCAGAAACTCCAGGTCCCCTGTCAGGTTCACCCAGTGCGGATCCCGCTCTTCATGAAGCACCACCGCCTCGCCCGTCGCCGCCGCCGCCGACAGAATCCAAAGCCGGTCCTGCACCCGGTTCAGCCGGTGGGCCACCACCCGCTTCGAGTCCGGGGTCCAGTAAATGTGCGTCAACAGATGGTCGCGAATCTCGCCGAAATTCATCCATTGTGTCCGCCCGCCCTCGGAGTTCACCACCCCGCAGCGGACGTCCGCGTTCGGCGCTCCGGCCTTCGGGTACCGTTGTGGCTCACTCACCGCCGCCACCGGCAGGTGGTCCACATGACCATAAACCGGCTCCGGAGACACGTCAAACTGCAGAAAAGCGATCTTTTTCGAGTCCGGCGACCACCACCACGCCGTGCCAATCCCCAACTCCTCCGGATACACCCAGTCCAGTTTGCCGTTCAGCAGCGTCTCCGAGCCATCGTCCGTCAGGCGCGTCTCCCGGCCCGAGGCGATCTCCAGCGTGTAGAGATCGCTGCCCCGGCGGAAGCCCACCCGGGCGGAATCGGGCGACAACTTCGGGTCACGCTCGGCGACGGGCGTCGAGGTCAACTGCTTCACCTCGCCCGAGGCTTCGGTCCACAGAAACAGGTCACCCTTGATCACCAGCAGCAGGTGTTTGCCGTCCGCCGACCACTGCAGCGTCTGCTCCCGGACCCGCCGGTTCTCCCAGTCAAATACCGCCGGCTTGGGCGGTTCCTGCGCCTTCGCTTCGAGCGCGGCGGTGTCCAGAATCTCCTTCGATTCCTTCGCCGCCAGCGTGTAAATGTGCAGCTTTTTGCCTTCGCGATGGACAAATCGCCCGCCCAACGGCGACCAGACCGGCATTCCGCGCCCCGCCGGGGGCATCCCCTGCGCCGTCAGCGCCTCCAGCGTGACGGGCTTCTTCTCCTGCCCTGTCAGCAGCGAACACCCAAGGATCAGAAATAACCCAAAACGAGACCGCATAAGGGGAACATAGCATGGCACAATCGGGGTGTGAGTTCCGAGGCGCGCGTATTGGGGCTGGATGTGGGCAAACGCCGGATTGGCGCGGCACTCGCCGAGGGTGAACTTGGTGCGGTCGCCGGGCTTGATACCCTGCTCCGGCGCACCCTGCGCGAGGACATCGAGCGCCTCGCCATTTTGGTGGAACGAACCCACGCCACCCGCGTCGTTATTGGTCTTCCCCTTCACATGGACGGCCGCGAGAGCCCAATGGCGAAGGAAGCCCGGCGCATCGCCGAACGCCTCGCCGCCGCCTGCAAAGTGCCCGTCGAGATGCACGACGAGCGCCTGACCTCCGTCGCCGCCGAAGAGCGCCTCGCCGCCCAGGGCTGGAGCCTCAAACGCCTCCTCGAAGAAAAGAAGAAGGGCGCCGTGGACCGCCTCGCCGCCCAGATCCTGCTCGAAGACTGGCTCACCAAGCACGGAGGCGCCCCCGCGTGAAGCGCCTGCTCCTGTTCCTCGCCGCCGCCGCCCTCGCCGCTGCCGGCGCTCTTCACTACCTCGTCCGCGTCGAGCGCTTCGCCGCCTTCACGGAGCCTGTTTTCATCGACATCCCGCGCGGAACCTCGACCCTCGACATCGGCCGCCGCCTCGAAGCCGCCGGGGTCGTCCGCCATGCCTTGCTCTTCGCCGCCGCGCGCCTGCCCAACCCCCGCGCCTTCCCCCAGGCCGGCGAATACCGCTTCGATCAGCCCGCGTCTCCACACCAGATCTACCTCCGGATCGCCCGCGGCGACGTCTACCTCGTCGATCTCGTCATCCCCGAAGGCTCCGATGCCTTCGACATCGCCGCCCTCGTCGCCCGCGCCGGATTCGCCACCGAAGCCGAATTCCTCCCCCTCGCCCTCGCGAATGAAGGCTTCCTGTTCCCGTCCAAATACCGCTTCCCCCGCCGGACCACCGCCGCCGAAGCCGCCAAAGCCATGAAACGGCAGTTCGACCTCGTCTGGAAAGAGATCGGCGGCGCCGCCGACCCGCACGCCGCCGTCACCCTCGCTTCCCTCGTCGAAAAGGAGGCCGTCCTCGCCGAAGAACGCCGCCGTATCGCCGGTGTCTTCGCCAACCGCCTCAAAATCGGCATGAAGCTCCAGTGCGACCCCACCGTTGCCTACGCCGCCAAGCTCGAAGGGCGCTGGCGCGGCATCATCTACCGCAGTGACCTCGACCGACAGCACCCCTACAACACCTACCAAACCGCCGGCCTGCCCCCCGGGCCCATCGCCAACCCCGGCCGCGCCGCTCTCGAAGCCGCCCTCCGGCCCCTTGATACCCCGGAACTCTACTTCGTCGCCGCCCCTGACGGCAGCGGCGCCCATGTCTTCTCGAAGGACCTCGACGGCCACGAACGCGCCGTCCTCGAATACCGCCGTGGCCAGCAGAACGACCAAAAAGGAAATGGCGCGCGCCGGGGTGGCAGCGCTGCCGCCGGGTCCCGTTGACGAGGCCGCCTGGCACCGCCTCCGCCGCGACCTGCCCGAGGTCTCCGAAAAAACCCTCCGAACCGCCCTCCGCGAATCCGGACGCCCCCTCGCCGCCGTCGTCGAAGGCGTCCGCCAGGACACCCTCCCCGACCTGAAACGGACCCTTTCCGCCCTCTCCGCCGAATATCAGGCCGCCGCGCCGCCGCGCCGCCGCACGCTTCGCGCCCTCGTCATCACCGCCAAGACCCACGCCGACCTGGCCGCCCGGTCCCGCCGTCTCCGCCCACAAAAACACGACCTGAAGCTCGAAATGGCCCTCTGGATCCGCGCGTGGCTCCTCAACCCTGCCCTATTTCCCGCCTGGGCCGAACTGCGCGAGCGTCAGGCCTCGGGATCTTCCAGCACGGTCACGAACTGAGCCACGGTCACATAGCGCGCCTCGTCCCGGTCCAGATCCCAGTCCACGAAATCCGGATTCAGCGCGTCCATCGTGATCGACTCGTGCTCCCACGTGCCATCCGCCCGCTCGCGCTTCCGGGATTCATAACGCTTGATGGTGAACTCGCCGCCCCCTTCGCTCGTCGCCAGGCGCTGCATCAGGTAGATCCCGCCTTGCCGCGAACCCGCCTTGTAGAACCGGAACAGGCACAGCGAACCGTCCGGAATCTCCGGCTCCATCGATCGCCCCTCGATGTACGCACAGAAGTAATCCTCGGTCAGCGACCGGCGCCCCGGCACATGCACTTCCAGCCACCGCGCGTCGGGCGTCACCGCCAGATCGGTTTGAAACGAACCGCCCGTCGCCCGCAACTCGAACAGGGGCAGATGCGTCCGGAAAGGCCGGACCGCCGCCTGGACAAATTTCCTGTAAAGGAGGTGGGCCGTGCGGTCGATCTGTCCGACAAGGGCCGTTCTGGGCTCCAGCACGCGGAACGTGTTCGAGAAGGTGCTGTCCACCCACTCCAGAAAGCCTTCCGCCCCCATCTCGTCCAGTTTCTCCGGCAGATCCTCCGCGATCGCCCGCAGAACCTCCGCCTCGTCGCCTGCGAACTCCTCCCAGTCCTGCCGGAACCGGAAGACCGCCTCGCCGGACTCCGGATGCACCAGTGCGATGCCGCAGTTCTCACCCAGGGCCTCGAAGACCCTCAATTGCGCCAGGGCGGTCGACTCTGCAGCACCCATCAGCCCGTATCTTCGCACGGATTGGCGCCCATTGCGCCGGATTTATTGTGCCGGTAAGGGATAGTACCCTTCGCGCGCCCGGACCTTCGCGTTGGGCACGTTCACCATCACGCTGATCCGCCGGAACGCGCGGGTGACGTCCGATTCCGACGGCACGTAGCGCAGAATGTACTGCGTATTGATCTCCCCGGCCGTCGCCTGAATCGCATTCACGATGCCCTTCATGATCGACGCCGCGTAGCCGCCCGTCCCGACCTTGATCGCGTAATTGCCTTCGTCGGACGGCTTCGACAGATACCCAGCGACGTCCGAATAGACGTCCTCGAGCGGGTAGACCACGCGTCCGCCGGTGGATTCCGCCAGGCGCTTCAGGTTCGCGTCCCCTTCGGAGTAGAACCCGAACGCGGTGGTCGAAACGCCATAAATCGTTACCAGATTGCGCTGTGCGATCTCCAGAACCTCTTCGAGGCCCTTCTTGCCCGCATTGTTCCGCCCGGCATCCCCGATCCCACCGGCGG
>DNFG01000154.1 GCA_003487005.1 Bryobacterales bacterium | reverse complement strand
ACACGAGAGAAAATAAAAAGCGGGCTGGTGAGTGCGGCCGTGCCTCCTCCCATTCTCCCTCCCCCCCCCCCCCCCCCCCCACCCACACCCCCACACCCCCCCCCCCCCCCCCCCCCCCCGGCCCCCGCCGCGCCCGCGCCGCCAATGCATCCGCCCGGTACGTCAAATACCCCCCGAACAGTTCATCCGCGCCCTCCCCACTCAGCGCGACCGTCACGTGCCGCCGCGTCATCTCCGCCAGGTACCACACCGGCAGCGCTCCCGCGTCTGCCGTCGGCTCGTCCAGATAATGCACCATCCGTTCGATCGTCGCCGGCAAATCCTGCTCCGGATTCAAATCGAACTCGTGATGCTCCGTCCCATACTTCTTCGCCACTTCCCGGAACCACGGGCTTTCATCGTGACTCGCCCCCCGGAACGACACGCTGAACGTCTTCAGCCCCGGCGCCTCCTCCGCGGCGTAATGCAGGATCGTCGACGAATCCAGCCCCCCGCTCGACCAGATCCCCAACGGCACATCCGCGATCAGATGCTCCCGCACCGACGCCCGCAACAACTCCTCCAGCCGCTCCTTCGCATCTCCCACCGTCCACCGCGACTCCGGTTCAAACCGCAACGTCCAGTACGGCGCCCGGAACAGTTCGCCATCCTGCCACTCGACGAACTCCCCCGGCCACACCTTCTCGATCCCCTCCACCAGCGTGTACGGCGCCGGCGTCCAGTTCAGCGACAGATACAGGCTCAGCCCGTTCAAATCCAGCCGCCGCGGGATCTCCGGATGATGCAGAATCGTCTTCAGCTCGCTGCCAAAATACAGATCCCGCCCCCGGTGCGCGATGTACAGAGGCTTGATCCCCATCCGGTCCCGCGCCAGCACCAGCCGCCTCTTCGATTCCGTCCACAACGCAACCGCGAACATGCCCCGCAAACGCCCGAACGCCTCCGTGTCCCACTCCAGAAACGCCCGTAACACCACCTCCGTGTCGCAGCGAGATCGAAACCGGTGCCCCCGCTTCTCCAGGTCCGCACGCAATTCCCCGTGGTTGTAGATCTCTCCGTTAAACGCGATCACCACATCGCCGCCGTTCGCGAACATCGGCTGATCGCCATTCTCCAGATCGATGATCGACAGCCGCGCCGCCCCCAGCGCGACCAGTTCCGACTCGTGAAACCCCTGCTGATCCGGGCCCCGGTGGCGAATCGTCCCCAGCGCGCCCGCGATGCGTCCTCGCGGCACGGCGTGATCCAGCGTCGTAAATCCAGCAATGCCGCACACAATCTCTCAGAATACCGGATTCCTCCAAACCACCGCCGCGCGTCCTTCAGCGTTTATGCTGGTCTACAGGCAATGGAAGCGGACTATCGCGTCAATGGCCGGGTCCTTGCAGTCGTGGGCCTCACGCTGCTCGGACTTCTCACCGCCGCGCGCGTCACCACCACCTCGGCTGAACACCGCAAGGAGGAGGCCCTTGCCTCCCTCCTCGCCGACGCCCAACACGCCGCCGCCGCCCAGCGTGATGACGACGCCGCCCGCGCCTACCGCCGCGCCCTCCAACTCGACTCCGGCTCTTTCCCCGCCCGTCTCGGCCTCGCCCGCGTCCTCGTTCGCATGGAGCAGTGGACCGAAGCCCAGGGCCACCTCAGCCAGCTCCGAACCACCGACCCCGCCTCCAGCCAGGTCAACCTCCTCTCCGCCCGCGCCGCCTGGCAGGAAGGCCGCCTCGAACTCGCCTCCGATTACTTCCACCGCGCCGTCTACGGCTATTGGCCCCCCGAGCAGATGGACCAGCGCGCCAGCGCCCGCATTCTCATGGTCCGCCTCCTCGATCAGCGCCAGGACCGCGGCGCCCTCGTCCCCGAACTCCTCCGCCTCCAGCGCGAACTCCCCGAAAACTCCCCCTACCGCCGCGAAACCGCCCTCCTCATGCTCAAATCCTCCATGCCCGACGAGGCCGCCCACGAACTCCGCCGCCTCCTCCCCCAACACCCCGAGGACCTCGACCTCCACCTCGCCCTCGCCCGCGCCGAATTGATGCTCGGCAACTACCTCACCGCCCGCACCCAACTCCGCTCCCTCGCCCGCAAGCATCCCGATGACCAGCGCGCTGCCCAGCAACTCGCCCTCGTCGAACGCGTCCTCTCCCTCGACCCCCTCGGCCGCCGCCTTGGCCTCGCCGAGCGCCATCGCCGCAGCCGCCTCCTTCTCGAAGCCGTCATGCACCACGCCGAATCCTGCGGCGGCGTCGACGCCATCGGCGAATACCTCGAACAAGCCCGCAAGGATTCTGAGGAAACCTACCTCCGCGCCACCGCCGAAGCCACCCTCGAACGCAACCTCCAAACCGCTGAACGCCTCTGGTCCCTTCTCCCCGCTGCCTGCCGCGCCCCCGAGACCGGCTCCGAACCCCTCCACCATGTCTTCGCCCGCCTCGAAAGGGAAGCCCGGTGAAAGACGCCCTCCTTCGCTTTCTCAACGGAATCCGCGGCGACGAAGCCCATCGCTTCTTCCTGCTCTCCGTCCTCATCGGCGTCTGCGCCGGCCTCCTCATCGTCTGCTTCCACAACCTCATCGAACTCGTCTCCTGGGCC
>DNFG01000460.1 GCA_003487005.1 Bryobacterales bacterium | reverse complement strand
TGCTCTTCCGATCTGCCCCCAACGAGGGGCGCGGCGCATCGCGCTTTCTTAATCAGATTTTAATCCTTTGTTTCTATTATTTTGCGCTCAGCGTGCCGATAATGTAATTGAAAGCTGCTAAATCTTTCCCATTGTCCGCATGACCCCAACTTCCATCCTCCACCGGCCTCGCCGCGCCTCCGTCCGGTATTTCTTGACCGGTCTTGAATCCACTCTCGCTGCCGAACTGGATTCCGCCCTCCGCTCCCAGGGTTGCCGCGCCGCCGACCGTCTTCGCTCCGCTGACATCGTCTTTTGCCCCGCCGCGGGCCCCTCCCTTGAAACCGCAATCATTCGCTCCGCCGGCCGTCCCGTGATTGCTGTCAGCCGGTATCCCGAGACCCATCAATGGCTTGACGCCCTCGAAGCCGGTGCCGCCGACTACTCCGTCGCCCCCTTCGAGGACGTCCAGATTCGCTGGCTCCTGGATCGCCACGCCTGCGCCCAACGCGCCGCCTCCGCCGTCGCCTGAAACTCTGTCACGGCTTCGCCGGAAACACCTCGTTCAAAATCCGCGCCAGCCTCAAACCTGCCCGCTGCAACTGAATTTCCACCGCCGGAGCGGCATGACTCGCATAGTCCGCTCCCAACACCATCGGTGTCCCCTGCGGCAGTCGCCGGTACGCCACGTCCCGGGAGATCGCGTGCGCCTCCCACGCCCAGTCATCCAGAGTGCCCCCCGCCAGCTTGCGCCTCTCCCATAACCCCACCCGCCGCGTCAGCCTCTCCCGCAGACCATCATCGTTCTCCAGCATCCACATGAGAATCGGCGTGTCCCAGATGCTGTGCAGGTTCGCTGGCCGGTCCAGGAACACCACCGGGACATCATTCCCGCCCCGGTCCCCCTTGTCCGCGACGTGCAACGGCTGATGAAGATCCCCCACGAAATGCGCCAGGAACTTCAGGGCCTCGCCTCGCTCCAACCGGCTGAGCGACGGATTCCGCAATCGAGCTGTCATCTCTGGAATAATGCTGACCACACAGCCGGCATCGGGACAAAAACCCCGCCAGTCCCCCCGCGACGCACTCACCGGCAAATTGATGTAGTGCCATGTACTCGTCTCCCGCCGCTCCCCGCGCACCGCGTCCGCCCACGACCCGATCGACGCCAGCGTCTCGCCCGGCTCAAGCAATTCCCCCACCGCCGCTCGCGCCACGGGATTCAGATGGCGCTCCGCGATCACTCCAATCAGGGCGTGACCTTCGCGGCCCCAACCCCATCCCGAAGCCGTCAGAAGGATGAACAAAAAAAGAAAACGCGTCATGCCTCTTCAGTATCCGACACACTGCCCCCCCACTTGAACATTCGCCATCGGCCGCCGCGATGGTAGCATCCTTGTAAATGCACCGGGGCTATCGCCCGCAAAGAGATCTTGACCTTATATGACGTACGCACGAGCCCGCCTCTGGACCGGCGTGTCCGCAGTGGGCACCTTCGTTCTTTTTTCTCTCATCATGTATCTGTGGCAACTTCCGGCCACTCTCTTCCCCTTTGACGGAGGCCCTCTCTGGGCCGAATGGGCCGCTCTTGTCACGCTTTTCGGTCTCTACACCCTCATCAACCTCCCGTTCGACTTCCTCGGCGGCTATTGGCTCCCCTGCCGCTATCACCGCCTCTGCCTGATGTTCCCCGTCTTCTGGATGAAATGGATCCGCGGCGTTCTTGTTCAGGGTGCCGTCATGACCGCCTCCTCTCTTCTTCTGTTCGAAACCGGCCGCCGCGCGGGCCTCTGGGCCGCCCTCGGCGTCCTCGTTGCCCTCCAGATCCTCCTGATCGCCTTCCAATTGCCGCTCGCCAAACTCGCCGGCGGCCTCGCCGCCCGCCCCGCTCCCCAGCCTCCCGCCGTCCGCCTCGATGGCTTCGACTCTGGCTTCTCCGGCGGCGTCTCAGGTCTCCCCGGCCTCGAAACCATCGTTCTCCCCGGACACTGGATCGACTCCTTCACCCCAGACCAACTCCGCGCCGTCCTCCTCCGCCGCTCCTCCGTTCTCGCCTCCGGCGCACGCCTCCGCGGACTTGCCGCCGCCATGCTCTGGAATACCGCCGGATTCGCCCTCTCCGCCCACCTTCCCGGCGCCGGTGTCGAACGCCTCTGGGAGTTCGTCACCACCCTCGTCGCCTTCACCCTCTGGTCCTTCCTCGGACTTCTTCTCTTGCCTTCGCTCAGCCGTCCCGCCGTCATCGCCGCCGACCGTCAAGCCCTGAACCGCGGCGCCAATGCCGCCGCCCTTCGCGACGCCATCCTTGAGATCGACCACTGGCAGGAGGACGAACCCCAGCGCGGACGCTGGATCGAGCGCGTCTTTCATCCCATTCCCGCCGTCGAAAACCGCCTCCGTGCCCTCGAATCCGGAGCCCCCGCCACCGGCGCCTGGCACGCCGCCCGCATGGCCCTGTTCCTTTCCTGGGCCAACTTCGGCATGCTCTCCCGCGCCGTCCACTGCAATGCCGGACGTCCCGAACTCTGGGTTCTGTTCCCCAGCGACTGATCAGAGATACTGCGCCGGAAACTTCCACGGCCGCCGGTATTCCGGCCGCGCCATCCGCTCCGCCTCCCGGTCCCCCACGATCTTCTCCCGGACCGGGTCGAACCGAACCGACCGCTTCAACAAGTACGACAAACCCGCCAGCGTGATCGCCATGTCCACCTTGTAGTGGTAATCCACGCAACAATCCGGCTCCACCCGCGACTTGATCGAATCCAGCCACTGCCGTTCATGCCCCGGCGACGGCGGAATCGACTCCGGTGGCGGCGTCCGGTCCTTCAACAAATCCCCCTCCGGCACAATCTCGTGCTTGCCGTAATCCGTGTACAGCGTGCCATTCAGCCCATGAAAATAGATCCCCAGCCGCCGCGCCGGTTTGCCCCGCCCGAAATCGTACGCGAAGCTGTTCGCGCAATTCATCGTCCACGACATCGTCATCTTCGGATACCGCCAGGTCACCTCCTGCACGTCCGGCGCATCGCCGTCGTCCTGGATCACATCCCGGCCGCCCAAACACGTCGTCACCTCCGGAACCCCCAGATTCAACGCCCAAATGGGCAGGTCGATAATGTGTGGCGCCATGCCCGGTGTCCACCCCCGCGTGTAGTCCCAGAACGAGCAGTGATTGTACGAATCCGCGAACAGCAGCGAATTGAACGGACGCGCCGGCCCCGGGCCCAGCCACAGATCCCAATCCAGCCCCGCCGGCGGGGCTGGATTGG
>DNFG01000475.1 GCA_003487005.1 Bryobacterales bacterium | reverse complement strand
CTCCTCGGCGAGAATCTCGAGTACGGCGAAACCCTCGAAAGAATGCTCGGCCAACTCGAACGCAGCTACATCCGGACCCTGAACTCGCTCGAATCCCGCCGCCGCCAACACCCCCAACTCGGCAAACCCGACAAGCTCATCATCCAGTGGATCGACCCCCGCACCGGCAAACCCTGGCGCCCCGAACCCGACTACCTGACCCCAAAAACCGAAGGAACGAACCCACCAACTCCAACAAAACAAGAGCCCGAGTCCCGGCAAGTGCGCCGCCGACGCGAACGCCTCGAACGCAAGAAATCCCGCGCCAGCGACGATATCCGCGACGGAGTCTACGGGTGAGACCGGACCGGTCAGGTGCGCTGGACGCGTTCACGGCCGCCCAGTTTGTAGCGGGCGGGCTGGGGCTCCGGCGCGGGGCGCGGGGGAAGAACCGGCGCGGCCGGGGTGAAGGAGGGAACAGGCTGGGGATTGGGGGAAATCTGCCCCGCGGCGGCCAGGGCAGCCTCGCGGCGCGCCGGAACAAGGAGGTCCAGGGCGATCGTGAAGACGAACATGTAGAAGATCGTCTCGTAGTACGTCCGGCTCAGGAAGACACTCCCCGCCGCGAAGGCGACGAGAGCGGCCGCCATACCCATCGCCATCCCGTACATCGGCAGGTCGCCAAGGCCCTTGAATTCCAGGGCGATGCGGCGAAGGTACAGAATCTGCCCGAACAGCAGAATACAGAGCAGGATAAAGGCGGGGTAACCCGAATCGGCGAGAGTCTGCAGATAGTTATTGTGCGCGTACTGCGTCGATTCGATGTCGATGTACCGGTCAACGTTCTGCGTGTAGGGGCCGCCCCCAAAGCCCACACCCATGATCGGGTAATCGAATGACATCCGGATGGCGGCTTTCCACTGCGCCAGGCGCACCTGGGCGGATAGGTCCTCCTCGTAGCTGGACACTGTCGAGATGCGGGCCGTGAAACTGTCGCGAACCAGGTAGAGGCCGGGAATCGTCAGGATGCCGAGAACGACGAGAGTGAGGACCCGCCGGCGCGAGTACCAGGTCATGAACAGCAGCGTGACACCCATGGCCAGCGCGCCGCCCCGCGAGTGGGTCATGATGACCGCGGGAATGAGGAAGAACGTGAGCCCCAGGAACAGCAGTTTCCAGTGCTTCTCCGTGAAGAGTTCACGGGCATACCAGCACAACGGGATGCCGATGGCGAGGGCGAGTGCGACCAGGTTATTGTCGCTCAGGGACCCGCCATAACCGGCGGCGAACTGAGCGCCGCCCACGGCGAGGCCATAGGCGCCGAACTTGAAACCCAGAAAGCCGAGCGAACCGGCCATCACCAGGTAGAGGATACGGAGGTCCTTGAAGTTCGTAATGACGACGGGCACCAGCACGGCCGTGAAAAGCGTAGGCAGCAGGATGCGATAGTGCAATGTGGAAGTCTCAAAGTCGGTCGAAAAAGCGACAGTCAGCGAGATCCACGATATATATATGAGAAATATGACGAACCAGCGGGAACGCAGTGTGGGAAGCAGATTGGGGAGATCGCGGACACAACTGACCACCGCGACGGCGCCAAGCAGCAGGGAGTAGTTGTTGGTCTCCGACCAGGCCAGGACATCGGGGCGGAGGATGGCGTACCAGATGTAGGCGATGAGGGCGATCCGGGAGCTGTACAGCCCGGCAATGCAGAGTCCGGCGACCAGGACGATGAGAAGGGCTTCGCGCACTTTCCTTTGAATCTACCATGATTCAGTTTCAGGACTTTGCGGCACAGGCATCACTCCTCGGGCAGGTCCCACAGGACTCGTCCCTGGGCCGCGGCGCTGATGCGCGAGGCGGTCAGCACGGCGCGGTGAACGTAGGCGAACCGGCCCGAACCCGTCGCAGCGGCAAGAAGCGATGTCAGCAGGACCGGCAGGCGGCGGAACGGCGGCGAAGGGAAGAGCGGGCGAAGAGCCGGGCCGAGGGCGTGGGGGACGTCGGAATTGAGCACCTGTTTGAGTTTCTCGCGGGCCTGGGGGGAGAACTGGCTGCATGCGCTGTCATCGGCATCGGCGACCGGGCACGGTAAATGGCCGGGGTAGGTTTGCCAGGGAATCGCGTTCACGGCCGCGGGCAGGTGGGCGAGGATGTCGTGGTAGATGCGGTGGCCCGTGAAGTCGTCGGCGGGGCAGGCGAGCAGGAAGCGGAGGAGGTCCGCGTCATAGAAAGGGATGTGGACTTCGTGCCGGAGAGAGGCGAGGGCGTCGAAGTAGCCGTGCATGTGGCAGCGCTGGTCGTTGTTCATCAGAAAGAGATGAAACTGGCGGCCCGGCTCGGCGTCGATGGCCCTCGTGAGGGATTCGATCGAGCGGCGCAGGTCCTGGTGGGCGCGTTCGCCCGCGTCCTGAACGACATAGCGGCCCGGGATGCGGAGGAAGGGGGAGACATAGCGCCGGACGACTTCATCGAGTCTGCCCTCGCGGAG
This sequence comes from Bryobacterales bacterium, assembly GCA_003487005.1. Classification (GTDB taxonomy): domain Bacteria; phylum Acidobacteriota; class Terriglobia; order Bryobacterales; family Bryobacteraceae; genus PNKE01. The sequence goes on along the minus strand of DNFG01000475.1, from coordinate 2,648 downwards.
CAGCGCGATGGTATCCGGCTGGTAGTAAACGAAACCGAGGCCGACGCTGCCGCCGTCGCCAGAGAAGATGGCGCGCGCGGCGACGGGATCCAGCCGGCCATTCAACTGGTCGAGGCCCTGCTGGGCGAGGCGGCTCCAACTGACCGAGCCGGGAGGGATCGGGACGCGGACCAACTCGCAGCCAAGAGCGCGAGTCAGGCGGACGGCGATGGATTCGTCCTGGAGCCGGACGGCCCCGGGAGCGCAGTTGATGGCCACGATGCGCTTTCCCAACTGGTGGAGGACGGTGGCGCACATCCGCGAGTCGAGGCCGCCGCTGATCATGACGGCGGCGTCGGGGCTGCGCCAGGAGCGGCGTTCGACGGCTTGCCGGAAGAGTTCGTAGGCGCGGCGGGCGCGTCCGGGGTAGTCGAGTTCGACCGGATCGAGCTGGTCCCAGCGGTGATAGAAGCGGGTGGAGCAGCCATCGGGGCCGGCGGCCAGATACTCGCCCTGGCGCAGGCAGCGGACCTCGCAATAGGGGGAGCGGCCGTCGAGGTTGTAGCCGAGTTGGAGGAACTCAAGCAGGGCGGCGGTGGAGGCATTGAGTGGGAGGGCGTTCCACTGTTCAAGGATGGAGAGTTGGGAGGCGAAAAACAGCCGGCCGTTGCGGATGGTGTAGTGGATGGTCCGGGCGCCGAGGGCATCTGTGGCGAGCAGGAGTTGGCCGGAGTCGAGGTCGTGGTGGAGGAGGGCGAAAGAGCCGGGGCAGAGGGACAGGGCGGCGGCGGGGTCGGGGGCCTGGGCGAGGAGGGCGGCCTGCCGGTCTCTGGGATTCGGGGCGGGGGAGTAGAGCGGGTCTCCGTTGAGCAGGACGAGCCGGGTGGGGGATTCGAAGAGGCCCGGGTCGGGGAGGGTGGTGTCTTCGTGCCAGACGACGGCGAGGCGGCCGCGTTCGATGCGGCGGAGGGGGGCCGGATTTTGGGCTTCGAGGATGCGCGAGACCTGATCGAGGGGGGGCGGGTCCGGAGGAGGCTCTCCGAGGGTAAAAACGCCGGCGAAAGTGAGCATAAGTTGAGGCGGGCGGTCGAACGCCGTCCAGTTTCTGCAATTTAGCACACCGGAGGCGGGGCTCAGCCGAGGCGGAGGAGGCGGCGGATGGCGGGTTCGTCCTGTTTGAGGTGGCCGGCGAACCAGGCGAAGGCGGCTCCGGCGGCGGCGGTGAGGGCGGTTTCGGCGAAGAAGGCGGGCCAGTTGCCCGGGGGGAGCCAGTGGATGAGGGCGAGGCCGGTGCCCGCGGTGACGGCGCCGGTCTGGAGGCCCGGGATCCGGGAAGTCCAAAGGTAGGAACGGGCGGGGATGCCGAAGGTGCGGGTGATGTACCAGGGGAGGACGATGAACTGGGTGACGAGGGCGGGGAGGAGGGATCCGAGGGCGACGCCGGGGAGGCCGATGAAGCGGACGAGGACGAGGCTGAGGGCGAGATTGGCGAGGGCTTCGGCGAGGCTGAGCCACATCAGGAAGGTGACTTTGCGGGTGGCGAAGAGCAGTTGGATGCTGATGCTCTGGAGGGCGCGGGGCAACTGAGCGGCGAGCAGGATGAAGAGGATGACATCGCTGCGGAGCATCCAGGAGCCCTGGACGAAGCGTTCTCCGACCCAGAGGCCGAGGAAGGCGGGGCCGAAAGCGGCGACGCCGCCGGCGATGAGGAAGGCGAGGAGGTTGGTCTGGCGCTGGCCGTCGGTGAAGCGGTCGATGAGGCGCTGGGGACTGCCGGCGCCGGCATCATTGCTGAGGTAGGGGGTGTAGGACATGGCCAGTTGGGAGACCAACTGGAATGTATAGGAGACGAGCATGGCGCCGATGGTGTAGATGGTGACGAATTCCACGCCGCGGAAGGCGCTGATCACCACGAGGTCCATGCGGTGGATGAGCAGGGTGGCGAAGTTGATGAGCAGGCTCTTGGAGCCATAACCGAGGAGGCGGGAGAGTTGGAGGCGGCTGAACCAGGAAGGGCGGAGGGAGAGCGCGACGGGGGAGGAGCGGACGAAGCCGAGTTGGATGACCCAGGTGAGGAGGCGTCCGGCGAGAGTAATGAGGGAGAGGGCGACGAGGCCGCCGCCCTGGCTGAGTGCGTAGGCGCAGGCGATGCCGGCGAGGATGCGGGAGGCGATATCGGCGGCTCCGGCGAAGGCCTGCTGGCGGAAGCCGAAGAGGATGCTGTTGAGGAGGGAGAAGGGGAGGGTGAGGGCGACCATGACGGCGAGGATGGCCATGGCGGAGGTGACTTCGGCGGGGTCGAGGTCGCCGATTTTGAACAGGGCGGGGAAAGCGGCGGCGAGGGCGAGCCCGGCGAGGAGGGTGAGAGCGCCGAGGGCGGAGAGGGTCCAGAAGGCGGAGGAGACGGTGCGGCGGATGTCGTCATCGGAATGCTGGCCGGCATAGTAGGCGACGTAATAGGAGACAGCGCCGCGAATGCCGACATCGAGGAGGCTGGCATAGCCGGTGAGTTCGGAGATGAGGGACCAGACGCCATAGCGGCCGTCGCCAAGCATGCGGATGACGTAAGGGGAGAGGAAGAAGGTGATGAGGACGGCGACGAGGTAGCCGGCGAAACCGGCGATGGCGTTGGCGGAGAGGGAGAGGGCGCGCCCGGAGATCGGAAGAGC
>DNFG01000179.1:2942-5805 GCA_003487005.1 Bryobacterales bacterium | reverse complement strand
TCATGTCGATGATGGCGTCCAGGCCTTTGCGGCCACGGGCAGGATGACGGCTTCCGGCGCTGCCGCCGGTTCCGTCTGCCGCGCCAGGGTCAGCGTCAGCGCCCGCTCGATCCGCCGGATTTCGCTGCGCTCTTCGCGCGTCGCGAACGTCGAGGCGACGCCCCGGCGTCCCGCGCGGCCGGTCCGGCCGACGCGATGGATGAAGTCTTCCGGCACCTGCGGCAGGTCGAAATTGACAACGTGAGCGATATCATCGACATGGATACCGCGGGCGGCCACGTCGGTCGCCACGAGCACCCGGTAATCGCCCACCTGGAAGCCTTTCAGCGCCCGGTTGCGCTGATTCTGGGTCCGGTCGCCGTGGATCGCGGTCGCCTTCACGCCCTCGGTCGCCAGGCGTTTCGCCAGCCGTTCGGCGCCGTGCTTGGTGCGCGCGAACACCAGAAAAGAACCCTGTTCGCGGTGCAAAAGCGCCCTCAGCAGGTCGTGTTTGCGCGTTTTATCCACTTCATAGAGGTGCAGATCGACATCCGCAGCCGGCTTGGTCGCCGACCCGATCGAGACGCGCACCGGGTCTTTCAGGTGCTTGTCGATCAGGTGCGCCACGCTCTTTTCGATCGTGGCCGAGAAGAACAGGGTCTGCCGCGCTTCGGGGGTCGCTTCGATGATCCGCGTGATGGTGGGCAGGAAGCCCATGTCGAGCATCCGGTCGGCTTCATCGAGCACCAGCAGGTGCACTTTGCCGAGTTTCACCAGGCGCCGTTCCAGAAAATCGTTCAGCCGGCCCGGCGTCGCGATCAGAACCTGCGCGCCCCGGCGGATATTTTGCAATTGCGAGTTTTCGTTGAGTCCGCCCACCACCACGGCGGCTTTCACCGGGGTGCCGGCGGCGAGTTTGCCAAACACTTCGTGGATCTGGATCGCCAGTTCGCGCGTCGGCGTCAGGATCACGGCCTGCACGCCTGCCGCCACGGGCGGTTCCAACAGTTGGGACAACATGGGAAGGACGAAAGCCATCGTCTTTCCGCTACCAGTTTGGGACGTAGCCACCACATCGCGGCGCTCGAGCGCCGCCGGGATTGCCGCCGCCTGCACGGGGGTCGGGTTTTCAAAGCCATGCGCCGCGAGATTCCGCTTCAGCACAGCAGACAAAGAGAGGTCTGTGAAGTTGTTCATGTAAAGTTGTCAGGGAAGGGGAATCAGCGGACCGGCTCAGCCGAGGCAAACAGGTGGGTAGCGGACTTCTTCCAGTGCATTCATAGTATAGCGCACTTTCCGCGTTCGTGATACTTTCGCCTCAGGGGAGGTGTGACATGGTTCCCGAGTTCGATTCGCACGGCCCCTGGATCTTCCTCGTCGCCGTTCCGATTTTCGTGATCTTCAGCTTCCGCGCGTTTTTCGCGTTCCGGCGCCGCCCCCCCAAACGCAAAACGGGCTCACGGCCGGAACCGCGAGCCCGCTCCTGATCGTCATGCCCGCTTAGCGGTAGTTGATGGACTTCGTCGCACCGAGCGAGAAGCTCACCTGCGACCGGGCCGTTCCGCCGCCCTGGACCAGCGGCGCCGAGAACAGGCCGTTCGCCACCCCGCCGGTGTGCGTGAGACCCACGTTTCCGTACGTCTCATTGATCACCGGATCCGCGTTCGACACCGGCATCCGCGACAGAATCGCCGCCGGGACCGTCACCGTCCCCCGGTCGGCTGGCGTCAGGCACACAAACGCGCGCGACACGATCTTGCCTTCCGAGCCCTCGTCCGGGTCGACACCCCGCGAAACGCCGGTCGCCGACACGAAATCGTCCGCCGGTCCGGGCGTCCAGGTGAACGTCAGGTCGGCCGACCGGTTGATCTGCGTGATCGCATCGCGGTTCGTCCAGGTGACGGCGGGGCTGACTTTGAGATCGGTGGTGAACTCGCCAATCACCTCCCCGCCCGTGCCGGTCAGCGTGTAATCGCCCGGCTGGATCCCCGACGGTCCCGTGGGCAGCCCAGGCAAGCCCGGCAGGCCCGGAATCCCCGGCAGCGAAGGCAGCCCGGGAAGCCCACCCACCGCCGCCGCGAACGTGTGCAGATACGCCCCCGACTCCTCGTGCTTCTCCAGCTTGACATCGATCCCGTTCGGGCCCCTCAAGGAGAGAAACGCCCCGGCATCCACCATTTTGGGGTTCAGCGGGTCATCCAACTGCGTGTAGACCGTGCATCCGTCGAAGTTCAACACCCAGGGATTGTCGGGCCGCGCCATGTCCGCCGCCAGCGCCAGCGCGTCGTATGCGCCGAAATGGCCGCTCGCCACGCTCACATCCACGTTGACCGACTGCCCCATAGCCACCGAATTGGCCGACTGCTTTGTGAGGTTAAAGACCCCGATCACCACTTCCCCGCCCTCATCGAGCGCCTTGAGCGATTCGGGCGTCAGTTTCAAGGGGTGCAGGCAAGCCAGGATTTCCTCGGCCGGCTCCGGCTCCCCTTCTTCGCCGTCATCTTCTCCCTCTCCCTCTCCACCTTCTTCGCCGTCCTGGCCTTCTTCCGTGACCGTCGCCCCCGCCTCTTCTTCGCCTTCGCCTTCGCCTTCATCCTCTTCCGCGGGCGGCGCGGCCTCCACCACGGACAGCGTCGCCCCCAGCGACACAAACTCCTCCCCAATGCGCAGCGAGACCGGCACCACGCAGTTTACGTTGATGTCACTTTCCGGCAGCGTGAAGACCAGCACGTCGTAGCCCGGCCGATTCTCGTCGCGCCCGGCAAACGTTAGCGGCACTTCCTGCCCGCCAACCAGGATCACGGCCGTCTCCAGGTCGATCAGGCTCGGAGGACCTTCCGGGGCCGTCTCCCCTTCTTCCCCATCCTCACCTTCGCCTTCGCCG
>DNFG01000179.1:908-2611 GCA_003487005.1 Bryobacterales bacterium | reverse complement strand
ATCCTCACCTTCGCCTTCGCCGCCGCCTTCACCGGCATCTTCTCCATCACCCGCTTCGGTGACCGTGGCGTCCTCCCCGCCATCGCCTTCACCCTCACCTTCTTCCTTTTCCTCCTCCTCCGCCGGCGGGGGTTCCACGCCGTTGTCCGGCCCTTCGATCGGGCCCAGACCCGTCACCTGCAGATACACCGTCTGCCCCAGACGGGCTGCCCGCGTGAACGCGTTCTGCTTCAGTTCATCGCCCGTCATCTGCCACGCCACCGCGCTGCTGCCGGCGACCAGCCCTCGGGTCACGATCCCCGGATTCCGCTCCACTACCTCGATGCGCGACTTTCCCGACACCAGTCCGTGGGCGTGGACTTCCACGTCGTACTCGCCTTCGGCGGTTGACGACGGCAGAATCGCCACGATCCGGTCCGGAGCCACCGACCGGATAAACACCTGCACGCTTGCCGCTTCATCGGCCGACGTCAGCCACACCGAAACGCCCGCAAACTCCTGCGGGTGAGGCGCTGGCGAAACCGTCTCCTCCACGAGTTCCTCGCTCCCGAATCCGCTGCCTTCCAGCAGAAAGGCGGCCCCGCGCGCAATGGCCGAGGGGTTCGCCACCGCGCCAATCGCGCGGACTTTCGTCAATACCACCGCCGGCTCCGCCGGGGTCTCCTCCGTCGTCCCATGCACTCCTGGGACCGTCAGCAACACAGTTAATAAGAGAGAGAAAGATCTTTTCATTTTAATTTGGCGATAGCTCCGAAAAATTGTGGTCAGTTCAGGCATCCATTCTGAACTAAAGCCTCTATAGAGTACAGAACCAATTCCCTCCGGCGCAACCTGGCTGCCAAAACCTTACCATTCCTGCCAGAAACCGCCCTCCCCACGGCGCCCACGGTGTGCCCACGGTGCCGGGGACCCAATAGCCGCCCAGAACTCTGCTCCGGACCCCAATGACAACCTGCGCGCCCACGATTTTTCAATCACTTGCAGGTACAATCCCCGGCCCACTCCCGCCCAGCCCCGCCCCATCAGCCCGGATCGCCCCCCCGGCCCGATCCTCTCCGCTCCTCAAACCCTTTTCCTTTCAACAACTTCAAGCCCAGCCCCCTCCGCGGAGAAATAAGTACCGGAGCAAGCCTTTCCCAGGCTATTGGGTCCCCGGCACCAATTTATCAATAGGTTCTCAATAGCCTGCAGACGCGGGCTGAATGGCATGCACCCCGGCTTCGTCCGGCTCGCTTCTCCCCACCGCGAGCGAGTCCGGGTGGCCGCTCCGGGCAAGTCGGCCATCCGATCCGCCGCCCCTCGGACTGGCCAGCCCAGGCACCCCGTGCTCCAGGCCGAAGCCGTGTAGATCGAAGGAACGAACCCAACAACTCGAACGGAATCAATTGTGCAAATCCCGGCAGGCAGGCCGCCACGCCGTTCGCCACAGGGCCAATCAGTACCCTCCGCGAGTGAACAGCCGAGACGGGCCCTCCGCCGATGGCTCGTCAGGAGTTCCCATTCCGCAGGTCATCACCAGATGACCACGGCCGGACGCTGACCTCACTTCGAAGGCGTCGAGGGCGCCGCGGGTGTGCTGGATTCGGACTTGGCCGATGAACCGGCCGCCGGGGCCGGCTTGGATTCCTTCTCCGAAGAGCCCGAATCGCCGTTGGACTTGCCGTTGCTCTTCCCGCCGCCTTTGCCCTTGAGATCGGAAGAGC
>DNFG01000179.1:490-675 GCA_003487005.1 Bryobacterales bacterium | reverse complement strand
CTCTTCCCGCCGCCTTTGCCCTTGGCGTAATCGGTGATGTACCAGCCAGTCCCCTTGAATTGCAGCGCGGGGGATGAGATCAACCGCTCCACCGCGCCGCCGCAGCCCTCGTGCGTGGTCAGCGGGGCGTCGGCGAACTTCTGCATCACTTCAAAGACTTCGCCGCAGTTGGCGCACTTGTATTC
>DNFG01000179.1:0-205 GCA_003487005.1 Bryobacterales bacterium | reverse complement strand
TTGTATTCGTACAGTGGCATGGTCTACTTCGCTACTTCCTTCCAACAGTCGATCGAGAAAATCCGTCAAGGACGCGCCGGCCGCGGTTGACCAATCCGGGGCAGCAATTGCGGCGCCACGGCCTGGGCCGCCTCCTGGTTGCCGGGACCCGCCTTACCGGTCAGAACTTCGAGAGCCCTCTCGAGGATCTTGTCCTCGAGAGGGC
>DNFG01000268.1 GCA_003487005.1 Bryobacterales bacterium | reverse complement strand
CTTCGAGCAACAAGCCGGCTGAATCCGGACTGTTGCTCGAAGCTGTCCGGTGGTGGATCCCTGCCGATCTTCCGCACTCCGGGCCGGGGCACGCGTCTGGGCTGCCGCGCTCCGCTCGAGGCCTCCGCCCGTGCCGGCTATACGGCCCAGGATGTGTCCGGAGCTTCCACTTCGACGCGCTGACCCCGGCGCAGCCGCAGAATTTCGAGGCGCATCGCATCGACGAGAGCGCGCCAGGTCGCGCCGATGAGGCTCTCAGACACGCCGAGAGTCGCCCATTGCGCCTCGGGCGTGGACCACTCGATCAGCACACGCACGCGTGCCGCCGAACCCCGTGTCGGATTCAGCACGCGCGTCGAATAGTTCACGAGTTGGACCGCCAGCAATTGCGGATACATCGGCGCCAGACACTCGCGCAGGGCCCGGTCCAAGGCATGCACGGGACCCTCGCCCATGGCCGTGGCGGACATCACGGCCTCGTTCACTTCGAGGGCCACGGAAGCCCGGGTCCTCTCCTCGAATCCGCCAATCCCCTGGGTGTTTACCTCGTAGTTCGAGACGTCGAACAGTGACAGCCCGGGCTCGGCCGCCTCGCGCAGCAGGAGTTCGAAGGAGCCCGGCGCCGCTTCGAGATCATAACCCTCGAATTCAAGCTGCCGGATCCGGTCGGCCAATTCCCGCCGCTGCTCCCGGCTCAGATCGCTGGCCAGCCCCGTGTCATCGATCATGCGAAGCACATCACCGGTGCCCGACAGTACGGACAGAAGCTCCCGCGCTTCGTTGCCCACGGTCGAGGGCAGAATGTGCGCCTCGGGCGCGAAAACACCCGCCACTTCGGTCATGGCATCGCTGGACTTGTGTGCAAAGGCGGCGCGTCCCACGTAGGGAGCGTCCGGACGGACCCCCAGGCCGCCGGTCATCGCCACGAATCGCGCGATTCCGCTCAATTCGGCGAGGCCATCGCGGCCGATTGTGTGGTGATGCAGTTTCAGTTCCAGGTTGGGCAGCACCGTCGTCAGATCGGCGACGCCACAGCGTTCGCCATAGCCGTTGATGGAGCCCTGGACGTGGGAGAAGCCTTCCTCGACCGCCGCGATCGTGTTGGCCACGGCCAGACCCGCGTCGTTGTGGGCATGAATGCCGAGCGGCCCCTCGAACCGGCAGCGCACCGACGCGCAAACGAAGGCGAGTCTGGTGGTCAACGCGCCGCCGAGCGAATCGCACAGCACCAGCGTCTGCGCGCCGGCCTGCTGGGCAGTTTCCAACGCTTCGAGGGCCAGCTTTTCATCCTCGTCGAACGAGTCAAAGAAATGCGCGGCGTCGAAGATCACCTCACGGCCGGCTTTGCGGAAGAAGGCGACCGAATCCCGGATCCGCTCCCGCAAACCGCGCTCGCTGTAGCGCATCTCGCACAGATTGGCGAACAGGCACACCACGGGCGTGCCGGCAGCCAGCAGGGCCTGGGTCTGGGGATCCTCCTCCGCGCTCCGGTGCACGCTGCGCACCGGCCCGAAGGCCGCCAGACGGGCGTGCCGCAGAGTCAGCGCCTGCGCGGCGCGCCGGAAAAACTCCGCATCCAGCCGCGATGCCGCGGGCCAGCCGCCTTCGATCACATCCATGCCCAGTTCGTCCAGCCGGCGTGCAATCGCCAGCTTCTGTTCCACGTCGAACGTCACCAGTTCGCCCTGCACGCCCTCGCGCAGGGTCGTGTCCAAAGTCGTGATCCGCATTGCCTGCAACCTCCCGGTACCGCGGGTTAAACCGCCGCGGGCATGTTCTGATAGACGGGCTCCAGCCAGTGGTGGTAGGCGTCCAGCCGCCCGCGCGTCGCTTCTTCATACAACTGCCGCAGACGCCCGGCCACCGGCCCAATCACGCCCTCGCCCACCGGACGGTGGTCCACCCGCGTGATGGGCGCGAGTTCCACGGCCGTGCCGGTGAAAAACAGTTCGTCACACACATACAGTTCGCTGCGGTCGATGGACCGTTCGACCACGTCGAGGCCCATTTCGCGGCGGGCCAGGGTCATGATGCAGTCCCTGGTGATGCCTTCGAGGATGTTGTCGGTCGCGGCGGGCGTCACCAGTTTTCCGCCGCGGACCATGAAGATATTGCAGGTCGCGCCCTCGGCCACGTGGCCCGACTCGGTCAGAAAGATGGCTTCGTCATAGCCGTTCCGGCGGGCTTCGTCGCTGGCGAGCGCCGAATTGACGTAGGCGCCGCAGATCTTCCCGCGCCCCGGAATCGCGTTGTCCTCGACACGGCGCCAACTGGCGACGCCCGCGTGGATGCCGTTTTCCGACGGCAGGTAGGCGCCAAACGGGATGGCGATCAGGGCGGCGGCGTCGTTGTCGTCGGGCTGCAGGCCGATCCGCGCGGAGGCCTTCCAGCCCAGCGGGCGCATGTAAATGTCGGTTCGGAAGCGGTTGCGCCGGCACAGTTCGACGGCGATCCGGGCCAGTTCGTGGGCGTCCTCGGCGATGTCGATGCGGATGATGCCGCAATTGCGCTTCCAGCGCGCGAAATGCTCGCGCGCCCGCACGAGATACAGTTCACCCTGCGCGTCGTCCCAATAACCGCGGATTCCCTCGAACACGCCCGTCCCGTAGTGGAGCGCGTGCGTGAGGATATTGACATTGGCCTCGGCGAGGGGCCGGTAGCCACCCCGGAACCAGGTCAGGATGTTCGGATCGGGTTCAGACGTACGCATTTGCCAGCTCCTTTCGGGCCGTTTCCCGGCCCAGTTCCAGCGCCCGGCGGTCGAGTTCCAGCCAGCGCGCGGATTTGACGTGCATCTCGAGCGCCCGGTCGATGGCCGCGGCGGGCAGTTGACCGGCGGCCTCGAGCAGCGCCCCCAACATCACGATATTGCCGGCTTTCGGTTCGCCGAGCGTGTCCGCCAGTTCCGTGAACGGAATGCAGAGCACCTCGACGCCCGCCGGCGCGGTCACGCCTTCGGGCAGCGATCGCGAGTTGTAGAGCACCCAGCCGCCCGTTTCCACATCGCCGATGAACTTGCGCAGCGAAGGCTCGTTCATCGCCAGCAGCACGTTCGACTGCGCGACGAGCGGCGAGGCGATGGTCTGGTCCGCGATCCGCACATGGCAGTTCGAGGTGCCCGAGCGCATTTCCGGCCCGTAGCTTGGCAGCCAGGAGACTTCGAGGTCCAGAAGCAGGCCCGCTTCCGCGAGGACTTCGCCGAGCATCAGCACGCCCTGCCCGCCGAAGCCCGCCACTTTGATCCGCAGATCCAGGCCCGCGGGCCGTTCGAGGCCGGTCCGGTCAAACTCGTGGCCTTCGAGGTCGAGCAGCCGGGGCAATTCGTCCAGCCCCGGCGCCGGAGGTGGAGCGGGTCGCGCCGCTCGTTCGGTGGTGTGGTCGCGATACACGCCGGGCGGAAACACCTTGACCATCTCTTCGCGCACGCGCTCCTGCGCCTTGGCGGGGTTCAGCTTCCAGATAGTGGGACAAGGAGAGAGGATCTCCACCAGCGAAAAGCCCAAACCCTTCACCTGATTCGTCAGCGCTTTTTTGATGGCCCGGCTCGCCGCCATGACCTGCTTCGCGTTGCCCAGCGCGACCCGCTCCAGATAGACCGGAGCCTCGAGCGTGGCCAGCAGTTCGCACACATGCAAGGGATACCCTTCGTTGAAGGGATCGCGCCCCAGGGGGCTTGTGGTGGTCCGCTGGCCCAGCATCGTGGTGGGCGCCATCTGCCCGCCGGTCATTCCGTAAATGGCATTGTTGACAAAGAAAACCGTGATGTTTTCGCCGCGGTTGGCGGCGTGCAGAATCTCCGCGGTACCGATGGCGGCGAGGTCGCCGTCGCCCTGGTACGAGAAGACGATCGCTTCCGGCCGCGAGCGTTTGACGGCCGTGGCGACGGCCGGCGCCCGTCCGTGCGCCGATTGGACGTTGCCCGTGTCGAAGTAGTAGTAAGCGAACACCGAGCAGCCCACCGGGCTGACGGCGATCACGCGATCCTGGATTCCCAATTCGTCAATCGCCCGCGCAATCATCTTGTGCGCGAGACCGTGGCCGCAGCCCGGGCAATAGTGCGTCTGCTGCTGCAGTTCGCCCTTCCGCTCGAAGGTGTCGTAAAACGCCTTCGGCCGCTCGTGCAGAACCGTGTACCCGCTGGGAACCTCAGCCATGGCAGACCTCCGTCTTCGTGATCGCATCGGGGATCAGCACCGGCGACGACCGCCGCGCCACCTCCCGCACAACCTGCACCAGCTCCGCCGCCGACGGCGCATTCCCGCCGCAGCGTCCGTAAAACTCCACCGGCTTGCGCCCTTCCAGCGCCAGCCGCACATCCTCGACCATCTGTCCGGTGGACATCTCGACAGTCAGGAACACGTGCGCCTGCCGCGCCAGCGCCCGCAGTTGCACCGACGGGAACGGATACAGCGTGATGGGCCGCAACAGCCCCGCCTTGATCCCTTCCTTCCTGACTTCATCGACGACCGCCTTCAGAATCCGCGCCACAATCCCGTAACCCACCAGCACGATTTCGGCATCGCCGGTCTGGTAGTGTTCGCAGCGGACCGCCTCGCGCTCCGCCCGCAGGTACTTCTGCTCGAGGTGCCGGATGTGCTGCTCGAGCCGGTCCGGCTCCAGATGAATCGAACTCGCCAGATTCGGCCGCGTCTCGCGGTTTCCTTCCACCGCCCACGGCTGCGAGCCCGGCGCCTTCGCCTTGGCCGCGAATTCCACCGGTTCCATCATCTGCCCGATGAAGCCGTCCGCCATCACGACCACCGGGTTCCGGTACGCGTCGGCCAGGTCAAAGGCCAGCGCCGTCAGATCCGCCATCTCCTGGCACGATGCCGGCGCGAGCACCAGCGTCCGGTAACAGCCATGGCCGCCGCCCTTCACCACCTGGTTGTAATCGCCCTGCTCCGGCGCAATGTTGCCCAAGCCTGGGCCGCCTCGCGTGATGTCCGCAATCACGCACGGCAACTCCGCCCCGGCCAGATAGCTGATGCCTTCCTGCATCAGCGACATCCCCGGTCCCGAAGACGCCGACATCGCCCGCACGCCCGCCGATGCCGCCCCGTAGAGCATGTTGACGGCCGACACTTCACTCTCCGCCTGCACGAACACCCCGCCCGCCCGCGGCAGATACAGCGCCGCCGCCTCCGCGATCTCGGAAGCCGGCGTGATCGGATACCCGTAGTACGCCCGGCACCCCGCCAGAACCGCGCTCTTGACGATCGCCTCGTTGCCCTTGATCAGTTGCTTCGCCATCGTGCTGCCTCCTTCAGGCCGCCGCCGGGCGGGCCAGTTTGTAAACCGTGATCGCGCCCGGTTCCGGGCAGCAGTGGAAGCACAGGCCGCAACCCGTGCAGCCCGCGCCCGCATATTCGGCCGGATGATAGCCCTGGTGGTTCAGATGGGCCGCCAGCGCCAGCACGCGCGGCACACACGCCTCCACGCAAAGCCCGCAGCCTTTGCACTCCTCCGCGCTGATCGTGACGTAGCCGCGGTCGGGTTGGACATTCGGTTGGGTCATCGTCGTTGCTCCTCAAGCCATCAGCGCCGGTCGCGCTTCCAGCAGGTGATTCTCCATCGCGAACCGTTCCAGTTCGCCGCGAAACTCCGGCGCCGCAATCGCAATCAACGCTTCCGCGCGCTGCCGCAAATTCTTGCCGTGCAGATACGCGATGCCGTGCTCGGTCACCACGTAATGAACATCCGCCCGCGACGTCACCACGCCTGCTCCCGGCGTCAAAGTGGGCACAATCCGCGACACCGTCCCGTTCTTCGCCGTCGACTGCAGCGCAATCACCGGCTTGCCTCCCTTCGACCGCGCCGCGCCCCGCACGAAGTCCACCTGCCCGCCAAAGCCCGAGTATGGCTTCATCCCGATCGAATCCGACACCACCTGCCCCGTCAGATCCACCTGAATCGCCGAATTCACCGCCACCATCCGCTCGTTTTGCGCAATCCGGAACGGGTCGTTGACGTACCGGGTCCGCTGCATCTCGAACAACATCGACTCGTTCATGAAATCGAACAGCTTCTTCGTGCCCAGGACGAAGCCGATCAGGCTCCGGTGCTGGTGCTCCGCCTTCCGCCGGTTATTGATCACGCCGCTCTCCATCAGCGGAATCACGCCATCCGACACCATCTCGGAATGAATCCCCAGGTCCTTGTGATCCTTCAGACACTCCAGAACCGCGTCCGGAATCGCCCCGATCCCCAGTTGCAGACACGCGCCGTCCGGAATCAGCGACGCGACCAGGCGTCCGATCCGCTCCTGCCAGTCCCCGCCGCGCTCCGGCGGAATCTCGAACAACGGCCGGTTGGTCTCCACCAGCGCCGACACCTGCGACACATGCAGGAAACTGTCCCCGTAGGTCCGCGGCATCTGGTGGTTCACTTCCGCGATGACGTGCTTCGCGCATTCCGCCGCGGTCAGCGTGGCGTCCACGCCCGTCCCGAGCGACAGATAGCCCTGCGCGTCCGGCGGCGAGGTCGATAGCAGCACCGTGTCCAGCGGCATCGCCCCGGACGTGAACAACTCCTCGATCTCGGAAAGAAAGATCGGAATGTAGTCCGCGCGACCTTCCGCCACCGCCCCGCGCACGTTCCCGCCCAGGAACATCCCGTTATGCCGGAACGAACCCTCCATGCCCGGCTTCGCGTACGCCGCCGACCCGAGCGTCAGCATGTGCGCCACTTCGACGTTTTCCAGTTCCGGCGCCCGCGCCGCGAGCGCCTCCACCAGGGTCTCCGGCGTCGCGCACCCCGGATGCACGTACACTCGCGTTCCGGACCGGACCAGCCGCAATGCCTCTTCCGCCGTCCGAAGCCGGTCCCGGTATTGAGAGAGCCAAGTCATTGATCATCCTCACTTTAGTCTTCTTGCCTGATAGCACCTCCTGCTGGTGGTGCTATGCATAACTCTCTGTTATGAGTCTATAAGTAAAACGCTTCCAAGTAAAGAGAATTTCGGTCAACAAACTCCGATATCTGAAGGTGTCGCAGGACTGTCACCGCCCGCCAATCCGCCTGTCACCCGCATCGCCGATACTAAAAGTCATGAATCGTCGCGACTTCTTTGCCGCCACCGCCGCCGCCCTCGCCGCCACTGCCTCCCCCGCCCTCGCCGCCGCCCCGGGCAACTTCCGGTTCGTCCACTTCACCGACCCCCACATCCAGCCGGAACGCAAAGCCGCCGAAGGCACCCTCCGCGCCTTCGAAGCCATCAACAAGGTCAAACCCGACTTCTGCCTCGCCGGCGGCGACCTTGTCTTCGACATCTTCGAACGCAGCCACGACCGCGCCAAAACCCTCTTCGACCTCTACGCCTCCACCGCCCGCAACCTCCGCCCCCGGGTCCACAGCGTCCCCGGTAACCACGACGTTTTCGGCATCTCCAACAAATCAGGGGTCCCCGCCTCCGACCCCCTGTATGGCAAGAAAATGTTCGAGGACCGCCTCGGCGCCCGTTACTCGTCCTTCACCCACAAAGGCTGGCACTTCATCCTCCTCGACTCCATCGGCATCACGCCCGAAAAGTCCTACATCGGCCTCATCGACGAAGAACAGATGGACTGGCTTCGCTCCGACCTCGAGAAGACCGGACGGCAAACCCCCATCGTCGTCCTCACCCACATCCCCCTCGCTACTGGCTTCGGCCAGTTCATCGGCGCCGCCGCGGCAAGCCTCCGCGGAATCCAGGTCACCAACACCAAACAGGTCCTTGACCTCTTCGAAGGCTACCAACTCAAGGCCGTCCTCCAGGGACACACCCACATTCGCGAAGTGCTTGATTACAAAGGCTGTCAGTTCATCACCTCCGGCGCCGTCAGCGGAAACTGGTGGCGCGGCGCCCGTCTCGGCCACCCCGAGGGCTTCGGTGTCATCAGTGTGAAGAACGGCCAGCTTCAGTGGGAGTACAAAACCTACGGCTGGGTCGCCGCGCAGGAATAAGCAGCCCCTACAGCCGGGGCGGTGTTGTGATCACGACCGCCCGCGCCGCCCCCTTCGCCAGCGACCGGTAGCCGTGCGAGTGCCCGCTGTCGAAGTACACGCTGTCACCCGCCTCCAGCACCGTTTCTTCGTCAATGTAGTAGATCCCGAGCGACCCCTCCAGCACGTGGATGAACTCCGCCCCTTCATGCGCGTGGGGGGTCACCTTCTCCGCCTCCATCGGCTGAAACTCCGCCAGGTAGGCCTGCAAACTCTTTTCCTGTGACGAAAACGCCAGACATTCGAAGTGATACGCCGGTGCCGGGGCGTCCGGACGGTCCGGGAACTTCATCCGCTCTCCCTTCCGAACCACTGAAAACAAAGCCTTTTTCCGCCGGTCCGCGAAGAAGTGATCCACCCCCACATCGAACACCATCGCGATCCGCGCCAGCGTTGGCAGCGTCGGCACCATCTTCCCGTTCTCCAGTTGCGAAAGCATCGACGCCGACAGACCCGTGTGCTTGCCCAGGTCCACCAACCCGATCTTCTTCCGCAGCCGTAACTGCTTCAATTTGCGGCCGATCTCGTACGAAGCCAAGACCCGCTTCACCGTTTCCGGACCGCTCTCGTGGGTCATAACAAACATTTTCACCCCCACTGAAGTCTTTGTCTAGCATTTTTGCTTCAGTGAATCTACTTTCATCCTGACTGTTGGAATGGATGCTTTCCCCGCTATTCTGGGTTTGGGAAGAGCAGAAACGACCTTCCCGGCCGGGTCGCCTACCCGCTTCCCGGATGCTGAGACCGCTGATCGAGAGAGGATTTCAACGACCAATGCGTGTCCACAACCCCAACTTTGCCGGCGTCGAAGACGACGCCCTTGTCTGCCTCGCTCAGGACGGCGATAACGACGCCTTCGCCGAACTGATTGAACGCCATTTGTCCACCTGCAAGCGCCTCGCGATGTCGATTCTGCGTGATAAGCAGAATGCCGAGGACGAAGTGCAGAACGCCTGCTGGAAAGCCTTCGAGCACATCAACCAGTTCAATAAAGACGCCAAGTTCTCCACCTGGCTGTCCCGCATCGTGGTCAATCAGTGCCTGATGCGTCTTCGGAAAGACCGCCGCGCGCGCTTCCTCTACCTGGACGACGGCGTCCAGGGTGAAGAAATCGCGACGCTGGACCTGCCCGATGAGACCCCCACGCCAGAAGCGGCCCTCGCCCAGACCGAAATCGGGCGGATCATCGACCAGGAAGTCCGCCGGATCCCCCCACTGCTGCGCGAAGTCTTCATCCTCCGCGATGTCCGCGAACTTCCGATGCCGGATGTCGCTGAACAGCTCGGCATCTCCATCGCCGCCGCCAAGTCCCGCCTCCTGCGCGCCCGCCTCGAACTTCGCGGCCGACTCGAACGGCACACCGGACGCCTTGGCCTCGCCACCCTCACGGCCTGACGCCCGCCCGCCTGCATGGTATATTGAGGCAATCCGCGAGAGCGGGTTGCCTTTTCTGTCATGCCACTCCATCCCTTCGGCGGGAAACGATCTCCCTTGAGGATCCGCATGCTGGACCATCCACGCCTATGAAAGCCCGCGTGCAACTCAGCCGCGGCCTTGAGTCCTTCTTCGGCACTCGCGACGAGAACATCCGCCTCCTGGAAGCCGGCCTCGACGTCACCACGCGTCTCACGCCAGATGCTCTCGAAATCGAAGGCTCCGACGAGGCCGTCGCGCGCGCCAGCCAAATCGTCAGTGACTATCTCGAGCTCACCGGCGCCGGACAGAAGATCTCCCCCGCCGATGTCAATTCCCTGCTCCGGGTCCTTACCGTCGACCCCGCCGCCACCCTCCGCGGCCTCATCGAATCCGGCCGCGCCCGGAATTTCGGCAAGAAGTCCGTGGTCCCCAAGACGGTCAACCAGCGCGTTTACCTCGACACCATCGAGCGGCATGACCTCACTTTCGGCATCGGTCCCGCCGGCACCGGTAAAACCTACCTCGCCGTCGCCATGGCCGTCAGCGCCCTGTTGAATAAACAGGTCGACCGCATCATCCTCACCCGCCCCGCTGTTGAGGCCGGCGAGCGCCTCGGCTTTCTCCCCGGCACCCTCCAGGAGAAGATCGACCCCTATCTGCGGCCGCTGTACGACGCCCTCTTCGACATGCTCGACTCCGACAAGGTCGAGCGCGCCGCCGAACGCAACACCATCGAAATCGCCCCCCTCGCTTTCATGCGCGGCCGCACCCTCAATAACGCTTTCATCATCCTCGACGAAGCTCAGAACTCCACCGCCGAACAGATGAAGATGATGCTGACCCGCGTCGGCTTCAACTCCAAACTCGTCGTCACCGGCGATCTGACCCAGATCGACCTGCCCTTGCCGAAACGCTGCGGATTGCAGGACGCCCTCGACGTCCTCCAGGGCGTCGAAGGGATCAGTTTCGTCTTCTTCGACCAGCGCGACGTCGTTCGCAACCCCCTCGTCCAGCGCATCGTCAAGGCTTACGAGCGCTACGGCGAACTCACCGGCGCCGCCCGGCAGATGTCGCTCCCCATGGAGGGCAAACCGGCCGGCGACCCGCCCACCGGATCGCCCGCTCCCTGACCGCCTCCAATGCCCCCCTCAGACCCCTTACTTCTGTTCCAGTCCCGGGTGGCCCGGCTTGACCGGGCCTGGCTCCGCGATTTTGCCCTCCGCCTCCAGGTCGAAGTCGCCGGCGGCGCCCCCTTCACCGCCCTGCTGACCTCCGACCGGCACCTGCGCCAGTTGAATCGCGACTTCCTCGGCAAGGACGCCCCCACCGACGTCCTCAGTTTTCCCGCCCCGGACCCTGCCGGCGGCCTTGGCGAAATGGCCATCAGCGTCCCCCGCGCCCTCGATCAGGCCAATGCCCTCGGCCACCCCGTCGAACAGGAGATCGCCATCCTGCTCCTCCACGGCCTCCTCCACCTCCTCGGCCACGACCACGAAACCGACCGCGGCGCGATGCGCCGCCTCGAAACCCGCTGGCGCCGACGCCTCGGACTTCCCCCAGGTCTGATCGAAAGGACCTCCGCCCGATGACCCTCCTGATCCTCGGCCTGACTCTCTTCCTCCTGCTCGCTCTCGTCTCCTGGGTCCAACTCCTCTACCTCGAAGCCCTCCGCCTTCGCGGCCGCGACTCCGAAGCCCTCGACTACTTCAAGGACGAACTCCAGGACCTCCTCGGCTTCGAGACCGAGGCCGGCGCGCTTGTCTTTTCGCTCATCAAACATACCCTCCTGGTCTTCGCCGGCGCATCCTTCGCCGCCGCCACCTTTCTTGCCGCCCCCGGATGGCCTTCCGTCCTCGAAGGCTTCGCCCTCGGCTGGGTGGTCATGATGGCCTCCGCCTACGTTCTCCCTCAAGTCCTCTACCGCCGCTCCCGGGGCGCCTGGCTTCGCCCGCTCCTCCCCTTCCTCCGCTTTCTCGCCCTCCTGTTCCGGCCACTCACCTTCCTCCTCGGCTTCATGCAGTCCCTCTACGAACTCTCCGAACCCGCCCCCGCCGAGGACAAACCCGCCGACCCCTCCGAAGACATCGAAGTTCTCATCAATGCCGGCGAAGAGGAAGGCATCATCGAGAAGGAAGACTCCCGCCTCATCCAGTCCGTCGTCGCCTTCGGCGACAAGCGCGTCCGCGAGGTCATGACCCCCAGACCCTCCATCGTCGCCATCCCCTCCAACCGCAGCCTCGAAGACCTCCGCGCCCTCGTCCGCGCCGAACAGTTCTCCCGCATCCCGGTCTATGAGGGCTCCATCGACCGCATCATCGGCTTTATCCACGTCCGCGACCTCTGGGAACTCAGCGACGAAGAGCGCGAAAATGCCACCCTCGCCGGACTCCTCCGCCCCCTGCAGGGCGTCCCCGAAACCAAACCCGCCGCCGACCTTCTCCGCGAGATGCAGGCCGGCGGCATTCACATGGTCTATGTCGTCGACGAGTACGGCAATACCGCCGGCATCGCCACCTTTGAAGACCTCGTCGAAGAAGTCTTCGGCGAAATCCGTGACGAACACGAACCCGCTCACGACATCCAGCGCCACGACGACGGCTCCGTCACCGTCTCCGGTTCCTTCGACGTCGACCACCTCCACGACCTCTTCGACTTCCGCCCCTCGACCGAACTCGAATCCTCCACCGTCGGCGGCCTCGTCACCGAATGGATGGGCGCCGTCCCCGCCCCCGGCGCAACGGTGGAACGCGACGGCCTCCGCCTCGAAGTCCTCGCCTCCGACGACCTCCGCGTCAAACGCGTCCGCATCGCCCGCGCCGCCGAACCCGAAAACGGCGAATAACCGCCGCCCCGCCCCCGCGCCTGCGACAATGAAGATTGTGAGCAGTCACCCCCAACACGTCGCCGGCTTCGTTTCCCTCCTCGGCCGCCCCAACGCCGGCAAGTCCACCCTCCTCAACGCCCTCGTCGGCGCCAAGGTCGCCATCGTCGCCGACAAGCCCCAAACCACCCGCACCACCATCCAGGGCGTCTGGACCACCGAGCAAGCCCAGGTCGTCTTCATCGACACCCCCGGCATCCACCAGGCCGACACCAAATTCAATCAGCGGATGATGCAGTCCATCCAGGAGGCCCTCGACCAGCGCGACCTCCTCCTCTTCCTCCACGACGCCACCCGCGCCCCCGGCCCCGCCGACGAAGCCGCCCTCGCCATGGTCAAGGCCGCCCGCACCCCCGTCCTTCTCGTCCTCACCAAAATCGACCGCCTCGCCCGCAAGGATGAACTCCTCCCCGTCCTCGAATGGTTCCGCGAACGCCACGACTTCGAGGACTACCTCCCCGTCAGCGCCCCCCAGGACGAAGGCATCGACGACCTCCGCCAGGCCGTCCTCCAGCGCCTCCCCCCCGGTGACCCCTTCTTCCCCGAGGACTTCTACACCGACCAGCCCGAACGCTTCATCGCCGCCGAGATCATCCGCGAGAAGATCCTCGCCCTCACCCGCCAGGAAGTCCCCCACTCCGTCGCCGTCCTCGTTGACCAGTGGGAAGACACCCCCAAGATCACCAACGTCGCCGCCACCATCCACATCGAACGCCCCGGCCAGAAAGCCATCATCCTCGGCACCAAAGCCGAACGCCTCAAACGCATCGGCACCGAAGCCCGCCTCGAACTCGAAGCCCTCCTCGGCCGCCGCTTCTTCCTCCACCTGTTCGTCAAAGTCTCCCCCAAATGGCGCGAAAACCCCGCCTTCCTCCGCGAACTCGACTGGCGCGCCCAACTCGGAGTGGAGACCCTCGGCCTCAAAGGCGATAATGAAGAGGAGTAGTCCCATGCGCCATCTAGCCATCCTCCTCGCTTTCCTGCTGCTCGGCGTCTGCGCCGGAGCGGCCGTCCTTCAGGAAGTGACCGCCGACGACCGGATCTATGACGAAGTCATCCGTCGCCTCGCCGACGACCGCGACATCAAGGGCAATGCCTTCGACATCACCGTCAAGGAAGGCGTCGTCACCGTCAAAGGCACGGTCACCCGCGACAAACACCGCCAGAAGGCCGAAAAGATCATCAAGAAGGTGAAAGGCGTCAAACAGGTCGTCAACGAACTCGTCATCAAGGAGTTTTGACGGCCTCCATGCAACTCCGGCCCATCGGCGTCGTCCACTGCGAGGTCAGATCCCGCAAGCAGATGCCACCCTGGGGCGTCCCTGCCCGCATCGAGCTGCATCAACCCTTCGAACCCGGCCTCCACCGGATCGAAAAACACTCTCACTTGTGGATCCTCGCCTGGCTCGACACCCCACCCACCGGCCACGACTCCCTTGAACGCGACGTCCTCCAGGTCACCCCGCGCGGTGTCCGTGAACCCGGCGAGGAGGGCATCCACGGCGTCTTCGCCGTCCGCTCCCCCGCCCGCCCCAATCCCATCGGCCTCACCGCCGCCCGCCTGCTCGCCATCGACGGCCGCACCCTCTCCCTCGACCGCCTCGACTTCCTCGACGCCACCCCGATCCTCGACATCAAGCCCTATTTCGTCACCCGCGACCTGATCTATTCGGCCACCGGCCGCCAGATCGGCGCCCCCGCCTCCCGCGAAGCCCTCCGCGAATCACTCACCGCCCAGGCCGTCGCCTTTCACGGTCGCCTCGCCCCCTCCATCGCCCTCGGCGTCCGCATCATCGAACACTTCCGCCTCACTCAATTCAACCTCAACGATCCCCCCGCCTGGCGTGTCGAAGCCCCCCTCGGCGATCCCATCCTCGTCGACGCTCTCCTCGGCATCACCCGCACCTCCCCCGGCCGGGGCAATTTCCTCTTCCACAACGAACCCTGCGTCCGCCTCAACCTCGCCGCCGAATACCGCCCCAATCCCGGCCGCCCCTCAGACCCCGCCGAGATCCTCGCCGCCCCCGACGACACCCTCTTCGCCTGCCGCGCCCTCTGACCTACTCCCCCTGCACCCGCTTCAGCAACCCCGCCGCCCGCTCCAGCGCCGCCTTCGCCTCCCCCTCGGCCAGCGGCACCCCCTTGCCGTTGATCGTCTGCCGCGACGCCACCACCCGCCCGTCCGGCGCAAACGCCAGCACCCGCAATATCTCCGGCTGCGTCCCCCGCGCACTCCCGTGCGGCACCGTCCCCAGGCTGCTCTCCCGCACTAGCGCCAGCTTCCCATCCTTGAAAAAGTACCGGATCGACCCCGACCCCTGCTCACCCCGCTCCGCCTGCTCCACAATCAGCACAATCGCCGATCCTTCCCGGAACGCCGCCCACGTGAAGTTATGCTCCCCCTCGACATACTGCCCCGTCTTTCGCGCCAGTTTGTCCAGCCGCCCTTCCACCGTCGCCGCGTAGCGCTCCGCCAATGGCAGACTCTCGACTGGCAACTCCCGCACCGCCGCGTCCGCCACCTCGTCCGGCAGCATCCGCACCGATGTCTCGTCAAACCAAAGATGATCCTGACCCGCGTCCACGAATGCAAACCGGATCTTCGTCACATCCGGCTGATACAGGAAAAATCGCAGACTCTGGTCGTCCCCATGATCCCCGCACACCGCCGCCGGCCCCGCTTCCCGGCGCTGCTCCACCTCCACGGCATACTGCGGTCCCGGCAGAATCTGCAACGTCTGCAATCCGTTAATCCGCATCCGCGGACTCGGCTGCACCGCGCACCCCAGCCGCTCCTTCTCCTCCAATCCGCTCACGAACTGCTCGCGAATCGCCCCGTCCACCGGCTGCATCTCCCGCTTCGTGAATACCTCCACGATCCGCTGCACTTCGCCCCCGCCCGACGGTTTCAACAGAATCGCGTTGCCTTCCTCGACCAGCGCGAACCGCTCCTCCCGGCACTTCTCGTACAGCAGCGAAACCCCCAGCCCTCGCGCCTCGAACGGAGCCCATTCACAGCCGTCGGCCGCGGCCCGCGACGGCGTCGCCGGCGCCGCCGCCGGATCTTTGCTCCCACAGGCGCACAACAGCGCCAGCAACGCGAAGGTAGCGAATTGTTTCATCTCCCTCCGATTCTAACGCCCGCCGCCTCAGGCCAGCATCTTGTGCACCACATTGCCCGCCACGTCCGTCAACCGGAACTCCCGCCCCATGTGCTTGTACGTCAGCCGCGTGTGGTCAAATCCCAGACAATGCATGATCGTCGCCTGCAGGTCGTGGACATGCACCTTGTCCTCCGCCACGTTGAAACCCAGATCGTCGGACTTGCCCACTACCGTCCCGCCCTTGATCCCGCCACCCGCCAGAAACATCGAGTACGCCAGCGGATGGTGGTCGCGCCCCGCGTTATCCGGGTCTTGCGTGTTCCGGATCTCGACCATCGGCGTCCGCCCGAACTCCCCGCCCCACACAATCAGCGTGTCCTCCAGCAACCCCCGCTGCTTCAGATCCTTGATCAGCGCCGCCGTCGGCTTGTCCGTCCGGTCGCAGTTCTTCTTCAACTCGCGGTTCAGGTACGTGTGCTGGTCCCACGACGCGTGCATCATCAGCACAAACCGGACCCCACGCTCCACCAGCCGCCGCGCCAGCAGGCAGTTCGTCCCGAACTGCTTCGTCACCGGATCATCCACGCCATACATCTCCCGGATGTGGGCCGGTTCGCTCGATAGATCCGCCAGTTCCGGCGCCGCCTTCTGCATCCGGTACGCCAGTTCATAACTCTCGATCCGCGAGGCGATCTCCAGGTCGCCCGTTTCGTCCAACCGCGCCTGGTTCAGGTCGCGAATGGCATCCAGCGCGATCCGCTGGTTCTCCGGCGACACCCCTTCGGGATTCGACAGGTACAAAATCGGGTCGCCCTGATTGCGGAAAAGCGTCCCCTGATAGTGGCTCGGCAGGAAGCCCGACGAGAAGTTCGACGCGCCTCCCGAAGTACCCACACCCGACGTCAGCACCACGAATCCTGGCAGGTTCTCGCTCTCGCTGCCCAGCCCATACACGCTCCACGCGCCCATCGTCGGCCGCCCGAACTGGATCGAACCCGTGAACAGCAACAACTGCCCCGGATGATGGTTGAACGCCTCCGTGTGCATCGACCGGACCAGGCATAGATCGTCCGCGCACGAAGCAATGTGCGGGATGTAATCAGAAAACTCGATCCCCGACTGCCCGTGCGGCTTGAAGACCCGCGGACTCGCCATCACCTTCGCGTCCTTCGGAATGAACGCCAGCCGGAGCTGCGAAGTCAGCGAATCCGGCAGCGGCTTGCCACTCCACTTCGCCAGCTCGGGCTTCGGATCGAACAGATCCATCTGGCTCGGCGCGCCTTCCATGAACATGAAGATCACGTTCTTCGCCTTGCCGGGAAAATGCGGCTTCTTGGGAGCCAGCGGCCCCGCCGTCGCGGCCAGCCCGTCCCGGTTCAGCAGGTGCGCCAGGCCCATCATGCCAATGCCGCCTCCCACTTCACGAAGGAAGCGCCGGCGGTTGCGGAGAGAAAGGTAATTCAGTTCGTTCATCGGCATGGCGGCGTTACTCCCGGGTCATGAATTCGTCGAGGTTCAACAGCACCCGCGCGGCGGTCACCCAGGCGGCCTGCCGCGGTTCAATCGCGAACAGTCCGGCCGCTTCGCCCGGCCTGCCCGCCAGCGTGGTCGACTGCTCGTCCAGCAACTGCCGGACTCGCGCCCGTTCCGTCTCCGAAGGCAGTCGCCCCAGCGCATGAAGAAACGCCTCGTCGATCCGCTGCTCCGCCGGCGCGGTCGTCACGAGGCGGTACGCGAACGCCTGCGCCGCTTCGAAGAACACCGGGTCGTTCAGCAAATTGAGCGCCTGCAACGGAGAATTCGACCGCCGCCGCCGGCTGCACGCCACGTTCGAATCCGGCGCGTCGAAGTTCATCAGCATCGGGTACGGGGCCGTCCTCTGGAAGTGAACGTAAAGGCCGCGGCGATACCGCCCGGGCCCTTCATCCTCCTTCCATTTCGCGCTGCCCGCGTACACCAGTTCGGCAATCCCCGCGGGCTGTGGCGGCTTGACGGACGGTCCGCCAATCGAGTCATTCAACAGCCCGGCTGCCGACAGCGCGGCGTCGCGAATCGACTCGGCCGGCAGGCGCATCCGCGACTGCCGCGCCAGCAGAGTGTTGCCCGGATCAATGTCCTTCAAATCCGGCCGCGCGTGCGAAGACTGCCGGTATGCCGCCGACGTCACAATCGTCCGGATCACCTGCTTCAGTCTCCAGCCCTGGTCCATGAACTCGGACGCCAGCCAGTCCAGTAACTCCGGATGCGTCGGCGCTTCGCCCTGCGTCCCGAAGTCCTCGCTCGTCAGCACCAGCCCCCGGCCCCAAAGCTCCTGCCAGATCCGGTTGACCGTCACCCGCGCCGTCAGCGGATTGTCCCGCGACACCAGCCACCGTGCAAACGTCAGCCGGTTCCGCGGCCCTTCCGGCAGCGGCGGAAGCACGGCCAGCGCGCCCGGCTCCACCGGGATCCCCGCTTCCCGGTAGTCGCCCTTCACTGCCAGCCGCGTTTGCGGTGGATTGGGGATCTCCATCATCGCCGGAGCCCGCGTGATGCGCGGCAATTGGGCGTCCAGCGCCGCCAGCCGCCGCCGGAATTCCCGGATCGACGCCATGAAGTAGGGGTCCCGGCCGTCGTCCGGACCGGGGCTTGAAACGAACCGGCGCATCAGCCGGTCTTCGTCATATTCGCTTCGCTCGCCGGGCGGCGTCCGGACCGTCGCTTCAAACCGGTCAAACATCGGCCGCGTGTTCGCGATCGCAAAGTCCCACTCGATGTTCGCGCCCGGATGATCGAGCGTGTAAATCATCTGCTGTTCCCAGGCGCGCTGCAATGGCTTGATGTTGAAGATCTCGATCAGGTGCTGCCGGCTCTCCTGATACGCCGCCAGGTGGCGCAGATGCGGGCCGCGCTCACCCGGCAGCGGAGCCTCGATGTCGATCTCCTCGCTCCGGTCGAAAAACGCAAACAGAGAGTAGTATTCCTTCTGGCTGATCGGATCGTACTTGTGATCGTGGCACTGCGCGCAGCCCACCGTCAGCCCAAGCCAGACCGTCCCCGCCGTGTTCGTCCGGTTCACCAACTGCTCGAACCGGCTCTCCTTCGGATCCGTCCCGCCCTCGCGGTTCGTCAGCGTGTTGCGCTGAAAACCGGTCGCAATCAATTGCGGCTGCGACGGCGCGGGCAGCAGATCCCCGGCAAGCTGTTCCACCGTGAACCGGTCGAACGGCATGTCGCGATTCAACGCCTCGATCACCCAGTCGCGCCAGCGCCACGCGATCGGCCGCTCGTTGTCCTTCTCGTAACCGTCCGAATCGGCGTAACGCGCCAGGTCGAGCCAGTGCCGCGCCCAGCGTTCGCCGAAGTGGGGCGAAGCCAGCAGGCGGTCCACCAGGTGCTCGTAAGCATCGGGGCGCTTGTCTTCCAGAAACGCCCGAACCTCAGCGGGCGTCGGCGGCAGCCCCGTCAGATCGAACGAAAGCCGCCGGATGAGCGTCGTCCTCGCTGCTTCCGGCGACGGAGCAATCTTTTCCTTTTCGAGGCGCGCCAGCACGAAGTGGTCCACCGGATTCCGGGCCCAGGCAGCATTCTTGACAGCCGGCGGCGCAGGCTTGGCCACGGGCTGAAACGCCCAGTGCGTCGATTTCGGCGTCGCGCCCGCTGCGGATTTGCGGGTCCACTGCGCCCCGCCATCGATCCACGAACGCAGCGTCGCCACCTCGGCCGGCGTCAGCGGCGCGCCCATCTTGGGCATCCGCTCCTCCGCTTTCTCCGTGATCACCCGGTGAATCAGCTTGCTCTCGGCGCTCTTGCCCGGCAAAATCACCGGACCCGAATACCCGCCCTCGAGCGCGCTCGGACCATCATCCAGCCGGAGTCCGTTCTGCTTCAGCGTGGCATTGTGACACGAGAAGCACTTCCGGCGGAAGATCGGCCAGACCTCCTTCTCGAAGTCCGGCGGCGCGGCGGCGGCAGCCAGTGGCAGCGCAACGAGGCACACAACACCCAGAACCAGCATCTTGGCCTTCATGACTTTCCGTGTATTGTATCTCTGTGCGCACCCGGGCGCACCCGGTCCCGCGAAACCACGGAAGCCGCGCCCGCGGCGCTATCATCAATAAAAGAGTGCTGGTTACCATTGAAACCAAAGCCCGCCGCCCCGAATGGCT
>DNFG01000490.1 GCA_003487005.1 Bryobacterales bacterium | reverse complement strand
CCCTCTTCCCCTACGCGACGCTCTTCCGGGGGAAAGCCGCCCACCTGCACATCGCCCTCGTTCCGCACATGGCCGGCGGCGTCGACATGCCGCTGCACATGGTGCGAATCCATCGTGTAGGCGCCCATCCCGACCGAGTCCTCCACCCGTTCCCGTTGCTGGCAATGGTTCTGCGTCATCACGAACCCGCCGATCATCCGTCTCGCCTCGCGGATGTAGAGCTGCCCCTGCCAGCCGCCCCCCTCGGTGAATTCATCGCGCGTCATGCCCCATTTTGCGATCTGCGAGCGGACTTCCTCCGGCATCCGGGAATGGTAAGCCAGCGTCCACATCAGCCCCTGCTGGTACAGCCGGTGACGTGCCACGATGGCCTCGCGCTCGGCATAGCCGGCCTCGGGGTAGTCGTAGTTTTGCCCGATGAAGTCGGTCGAAAAGCCCAGCCGGTTGTTCGTGTCCGTCTTCCGGTTCGGCATCGAGGAGTTGATCCACGGCAGGCCGCGCTCCCCGGCCTCGTAGTTGCGCAGCAGCAGCTCATACCACTGCTCCACATAGCCCTCCGGCTTGGCGAAGGGGATGCGGTTCTCCGGATGATCCGTCAGGCACATGCGGAAGCAGTAAGCCTGGATGCGATGGTCGCCGGACTGTTCGACGCCGGGACCGGCGGGGTCGATGATGGGGAGGAGTCCGCTTTCGGGCTTGCCGGGGACGATGTAGGGATCGACGTTGGCGCCTGCGGGGAACTGGTGGTGGTGGAAGTGGGCGGCCTGGACGCCGTTCCAGGTCTCGGAGTATTTGGAGTTGGGCTCACGGCCGATGGCGTAAGAGACGCCGGATTTGGCGAGGAGGTCGCCTTCGTAGGTGGCGTCGATGAAGACCTGGGCTTCGTAGCGGGCGCCGTCTTCGAGGACGAGGGCAGTGATGCGGCCGTCCTGTTTGAGGACGCCCTTGCCGGGAGCGAGATCGAGGCGGGCGCCGGTGATGACCTTCACTTTGGCTTCGGCAAGCATCTCGTTGAAGACGGCGGCGGCGACCTTGGGTTCGAAGGTCCACATGGCGTCTTCGTCTTTGGCCATCTGGCCGGCGCGGCGGCGGGCGAAGTACTGATCGCGGGTTTCGGCGGTCCAGAGTGCGGGATCGTCGTACTTCTTTTTGATGCGCTGATAGAACTCGCGGGAGATGCCGCCGATGATCATCTTGTTGCCGATGTCGGTCCAACTGAGGCCGCCGGTGGTGAGGCCGCCGATGTGGCGGGAGGGTTCGAGGACGACAACGGAGTTGCCCATCCGGCTGGCCTGAATGGCGGCGGCGAGGCCTCCGGAGGTGGCGCCGTAGATGACGATGTCGGGACGGGCGGGCGCGCCGCAAGAGAGGAAAGCGAGCGGGAGTGCGGCGAGTACAGCGGCCGCGACGGGGCGTCCGAGTGGCGTCGATTTCATGGCGGGGGTGTCCGGTTGATCAGTACTCCCAGTTGAAGAGGCTGACGCCCTTGGGGCGCATTTTGTTGTGGATGATGCGGAGGGCGTCCTGTTGGGGTGTGGGTACGAAGTCGAAGACCGCCCCCTCGGACTTGAGGATTTTCTGGAGTTCGGCGATGTTGACGTCCTGGACGCTGGTGTTATTGCGAATGGCGAGCGCGGCGGCGACGCCGGAGGCATGGCCAATGATCATCCACTGGGGTTCCATGCGCATGGATGAGAAGGCGACATGGCTGGCGGAGAAGGGCACGGGGACGAGGAGGTTAGCGGCCTCGGCGCGCTTGGGGAGGACGACGCGGAATGGGATCTGGTAGGGCTTGACGGGCACCTGCATGTCGCCTTCGTTTTCGGCCATGCCGCGGGCGTTTTCGAAGCGCTGGATGTTGTGGGAGTCGGAGTTGTAGCTGCCCATGCCGATGACGTCGGGCTTGGTGAGGTCGGTCTGGAGGTCTTTCTGGGAGGCGACGAATTCGCCGACCATGCGACGGGCTTCGCGGACGTAGAGTTGGTGGGGCCAGTGATTGGTGTCGAGGTACTCGTCCTTCGGGAGGCCCCACTGATTCACTTCGGTCTGGAGGGATTTGGGGACGCGGGGGTCGTTGGCAAGGAAGTAGTAGAAGCCCTGGATGTAGTTGATGTGCTCTTTCCAGATGCGTTCGCGGGTGGCGTAGCCGGCTTCGGGGTAGTCCCAGTTTTTGCCGATGAAGTCAGTGGAGAAAGGGCCCTGGTTGTTGAAGTCGGCCTTGCCGTTGGGGATGCGGGCGATGAGGGTGAGTTCGTGGAACACGGGGGCGCGCTTGTTGTGTTTGACGAAGGCGTCGAGGTAGCGGGCGAGGAGTTCGTAGCGCCTGGGGTCGTAGCCTGCGGGTTTCGGCCAGGGGATGCGGTTGTGGGCGACGTCGGTGGCGATGATGCGGAAGTTGTAGGCCTGGACGCCTTTGTCGGGTTCGCCGGACTTGCCGGGCTTGTTGGGGGAGATTTCGGGGTAGAGGTTGCCGCGTTCGTCGCGCGCGGGCACATCGAAGAGGAACTGGTGTTTGGGCGTGCGGTCACGGACACCGGCGAGCGATTCGCCGTACTGGGCGGAGCCTTCGCGGCCGACGGTGTAGCTGACCTTGGCCTGGGCCATCAGGTCGCCTTCGTAGGTGCAATCGGCGAAGATTTTGCCGGCGAAGCGTTCGCCGTTCTCCGTCGCAATTTCGGTGACGCGGAGGCCCTGTTTGACGACGCCCGTCTCCTCGCGAAGGCGGTGGTTATAGAGCACGGTGACGCCGGCTTCGGTGAGCATGTCGACCATCACCGCCTCGCCGACCTTGGGTTCATAGAACCAGGCGACGGGGTTCTTGTAGCGGTGCATGTCGTAGCGCATTCCTGTGCGGTAGTAGAACTCGAGAGCGAGTCCACCGATGACTTCGCGGGTGCCGGTGTCGGTGCGCGAGAGGCCGCCGGTGGCCATGCCGCCGACGTGGCGGCCGGGTTCGAGCAGGACGGTTTTGAG
>DNFG01000057.1 GCA_003487005.1 Bryobacterales bacterium | reverse complement strand
CAGGACCACTACAAGAAAATCCTGAAAGCCTACCGCGACGATTACCGCCCGTCCGACTCCATCGAAGACGACCTCCTCGCCCAGATGGCCTTCAATCGCACCAGATATTTCTACTACCTCAGCCTCCTCGGCGAAAATCTCGAGAACGGCGTAACCCTTGAAAAACTCCTCGGCCAACTCGAACGCAGCTACATCCGAACCCTGAATTCCCTCGAATCCCGCCGCCGCCTCCACCCCCAATTGGCCGCCCCTAGCGAACTCATCGTCCGCTGGATCGACCCCCGGACCGGCAAACCCTGGCGCCCCGAACCCAACGATCTGGAACCAAGAACCGAAGGAACGAACCCACCAACTCCAACAAAACAAGAGCCCGAGTCCCGCCAGGTCCGCCGCCGCCGCGAACGCCTCGAGCGCAAGAAATCCCGCGCCAGCGACGATATCCGCGACGGCATCTACGGGTGAGCGGCATCGGCTTCCAGGCCCCAATTCACGGGTCTGCGCGGTTGGCTCAAGCTTTGGGGTAGAACTGTTCCTGGTGCCGCTGGGCGTAGTTCTGGAGCCGGGTGGCCACTTCGGGGTATTTTTCGATCACGTTTGTGGTTTCAAACGGGTCGTTTTCCATGTCGAACAGGCTGAGTCCGATCTTTTCCTGACGGTACTTGCCGGCGGCGCCGTCGTTGCCGGGTGTGACCAGCACGCGGTAGTTATGCGGTACGTGGAGTTTCCATTTGCCGTCGCCGGTGATCACTCCTTCAAAGTTGGGTCCGGTCGAGAAGGGGTAGTAGTCGTGGGGATTCCGGGCTCCGGGTTTGCCGGAGACCAGGTCCCAGACGTTCTTCCCATCGACGGGGTTCTTCGGCAGGGGCGCGCCGGCGAGGTGGGCGAAGGACGGAAGCAGGTCGAGCGTGGACCAGGTGCTGGACGAGACCGTGCCGGGTTTGACCTGGCCGGGGTGTTTGACGATGCAGGCGCTGCGGGTGCCGCCGTCGAACGAGGTGCCTTTGGCCTCGCGGAAGGGGGTTTGGCCGGAGTGGTTGCCGTAGGAGGTCCAGGGGCCGTTGTCGGAGGTCATGACGACGACGGTGTTCTTGTCGACGCCCGACTGCTTGAGGGCTTTGTTGATCTCCCCGACCGACCAGTCGATCTCCATCATGACATCGGCGTAAAGGCCCCTGCCGGATTTGCCCCGGAAGCGGTCGCTGCAAAACAGGGGGACGTGGGGCATGGAATGGGGGACATAGAGGAGGAAGGGGTCGTTCTTGCGGCGGCGGATGAAGTCAACGGCGCGTTCGGTGTACCACGAGGTCAGGTGCTGCTGGTGTTCCGGAGTGACCCGCTCAATCTTGATTTTGCCGTCGTCCCAGTATTGCAGGGGGTACTTGGTGTAAGCCTGGGGGTTTTCGGGATGGAACTCCCACATGTCGTTGGAATACATGAGCCCGGCGGATTCATCGAAGCCACGCGCGGGCGGGCGGGTGTCCTCCTGGTCGCCGATGTGCCATTTGCCGAAGACGGCGGTCTTGTAGCCGGCGGACTGGAGGACATTGCCCATCGTGGCGTAAGAGGGGTCGAGGCCGCGGGCGCGGGGACCGTGCGCGCCGAAGACTCTGGTCCGGCCGGGGTAGCAGCCACTGAGGAGGGCGGAGCGGGAGGCCGAACAGACCGCCTGGGGGACGTAGAAGTTGGTGAAGCGGCAGCCCTCGCGGGCGAGTTGGGCGACGTTGGGAGTGGGGTAGTTGGGTTTGGCGAAGGGGTGGAAGTCGGCGTAGCCGGAGTCGTCGAGGAAGATGACGACGAAGTTCGGGCGCTTGGCCTGGGCGGCCGGAGCGGCGAGGCCCGCGAGCCCGAGCGAGGCGGCGGAAAGGAAGTGGCGGCGGGAAGGGGTTTGCATGGTCATGGCTGCAGGTTCAGTCATATCACAACCGGGACCCGGAGGAAGCGGACTTGTGTTTTCAGTGAGTTAGGAGTTGGAGAAAATGCGAAGCAAGACGTCTCGCAAAGGCCTTCCGGCGGGCCGGGAGGCTATCTTTTCATGGTCTAATGTTGGGATGAAGATCTGGCTGTCCTTCCTGGTCGCGGCGGCCCTGCTGCCGGCGCAGTTCACTGAGGAGCATGTCGCCAAGGCACGGGCGAAGGGGGAGCAGTACCATGCCGCGGTGTCGGCGGCGGACCGCCTGCTGCATGCCTGGCTCAAACAGGCGGATCCGGTGACGCTGTTGTTGCCGGACCACACGAACCGGCCCGAGCGGGTCTACCGCCCGCACAATTCGGGCGCGGATCTGTATCCCTATCTGCTGCTGACGGCGCATTTGACGGCGCCGGAGATCTACAGCGGGCGGATGATGGACATGCTGCGCAACGAGATCCGGTACACGTCGCATCCGAATGGATTGCCGGGGAATTACGACCTGATCAAGCAGGAATTGGGGCCGCCGAGCATGTTTGGAGCGGCGGAATACGCCAAGGACGGGTTGCTGGCCGTGACGGAGCGATTGGGGCGGACGCCCTGGTATTACCGGATGGCCGATTTGACGGCCGCGGCCATGCACGCGGCGGAGGTGGAGACGGATTTCGGACGGTTGCCGGCCAAGGATTCGGAAGTGAACGGCGAAATGCTGCAGAATCTGGTCCGGATGGCGGCGATGACGGGCGACGGGCGGTATTTGCAGTGGGTTCGGAGGCTGGGGGATGCCTACATCCGGGAGGTTCTGCCCCGCAACAACGGACTGCCGGCGATGGTGTGGGATTTCAAGGCGCACACGGGAGACGGGAAGATCAAATTGCGCGACCACGGCAACGAGATCGTGGTGGGATTGATGCTGCATTTCGCGCTGGAAAGCGATCTGGAAGGGGAGCGGTCGGTGCATTACCGGCCGGTGCTGGCGAAGATGCTGGACCAGATTCTGGCGTCGGCGAACCCGCACGGGATGCTGTACAACACAATCGACACGAAGACGCTCAAGCCCGTGGACGAGCGGTTGTCGGACAACTGGGGCTATGTTTACGGGGCGATGTACACGTTTTATCAGGCGACCGGAGAAGAGAAATACCGGGACGCGGTCCGGCGGGTATTGAAGAATTTGGGGAATTACCGGAATTATGCGTGGGAGCCTTCCGGGAATGCCCGGACGAAGGAACTGGGTTCGTTTGATGGCTACGCGGATTCGCTGGAGAGCGCGTTGTACCTGATCAGCCGGGAACCGGTGCCGGAAGCGATGGACTGGATCGATTCGGAGATGAAAGTGATGCTCGGAATGCAGCGGGCGGACGGGCAGGTGGAGGATTGGTACGGCGAAGGGAACTTCAACCGGACGGCGCTGCTGTACGCGGACTGGAAGAGCGAGGGGGTGCATCCGGTGCGCTGGGAGAAGGGACTGAAGGTCGGGTCGGTGCGCGCGGGGGACCGGCTGCTGGTGTCGCTGCAAGGGCGGCCCGGATGGCGCGGGGCGGTTCGTTTTGATGTCGCGCGGCACCGGCGGTGGCTGAACTTCCGGAAGAATTACGTGCGGCTGAACGAGTTTCCGGAGTATTTCGTGGTGGACGAGAATACGCTGTACCGGGTGGCCCGGCGGAACGGGAGCGAGGAGCAGGTCCGGTTGGGGAGCGAACTGGCTGCGGGCGTCGAGTTGGGTCTGGGAGAATGGGTGGTGGAGAAGAGGTAATTGAGCCAGGACCTGAGAGAAGGAGTGCGCGCGGCCTATTCGCGCGCAGCGGCGGCGCCGGGAGAGATTCATCCGTT
Source organism: Bryobacterales bacterium (assembly GCA_003487005.1). Lineage (GTDB taxonomy): Bacteria > Acidobacteriota > Terriglobia > Bryobacterales > Bryobacteraceae > PNKE01. The sequence goes on along the minus strand of DNFG01000057.1, from coordinate 663 downwards.
TCCGGTGGGGGCGGAACTGGCGGAGTCGCTCGGGTATGCGCGGCCGTTGTTGAATGACCATCCGCTGGCGGCGGACGCGTTCGCGGGGGTGTCGTGCCTGCCGGGTTTTGTGGAGGTGGACGGCCGGATGACGGTGCTGGACCTGGGCTGCGGAGCGGGACTCGATTCGCTGGCGATCGGGCCGCGGGTGAAGCGGATGGTGGGCCTGGATTTCAGCGCGGAGATGCTGGCTCGGGCCTCGGCGCACTTGCCGGTAGTACAGGGCGACGCGGAGCGGATGCCGTTCGCGGACGGCGCTTTCGACGCGGCGATTGCGAACGGAATCTTCAATCTGAATCCGCGGCGGGCGGAGATCTTCGCGGAGTTGGCGCGCGTGGTTCGCGTGGGCGGACGCGTTTGGGGGGCGGAATTGATTTTGACGGGCGCGCTGGACGAAGAGGCGCGATCACGCGCCAGTTGGTTTGCCTGAATCGCCGGAGCCAGGGAGGGCGGCGCCTTCCTCGACGAACTGCGGCAGGCGGGATTCCGCGAGGCGCGGATCCTGCAAACGATGCGGAATGCGCGGACGAAGCATCCGGCGGTCGTGGCGGCGGAGTGGGTGGCGGAGCGGTGATCCCGGCCGGGCTGTCATAGCGCTGCAACGCGGAATCGCGATAATGTGGG
>DNFG01000293.1 GCA_003487005.1 Bryobacterales bacterium | reverse complement strand
CTTGAGGCGCTCCTCGAACTCGCCTCGATACTTGGCGCCGGCGATCAGAGCGCCCATGTCGAGGGCGACGACACGCTTGTCCTTGAGCCCTTCGGGCACGTCGCCACGGACGATGCGCTGGGCGAGACCCTCGGCGATGGCGGTTTTGCCGACGCCGGGTTCGCCGATCAGGACGGGGTTGTTCTTGGTGCGGCGGCTGAGAACCTGCATGACGCGGCGGATCTCGTCATCCCGGCCGATAACAGGGTCGAGTTTGCCCTGTTCGGCCATTTGATTGAGGTCGCGGCCATACTGTTCGAGGGCCTGGAAGGTGGCTTCGGGCGTCTGGGTGGTGACGCGCTGGCCGCCACGGACTTCGGTGACGGCCTGTTCGAGTTTTTCACGGGTCAGGCCCTGGGCGGCGAGAGCGCTGCCGGCGGCGCCATTGCCGGCGAGAAGGGCAAACAGCAGGTGTTCGACGCTCAGGTAGTCGTCGCGGAGGCGGCGGGCCTCCTGTTCGGCGTTGGCGAGGACGCTCTGCAGGCGCTGGGTGACATACATGCCGGGACCGCCGGAGGAGGCGGTCTGGACTTTGGGCAGGCGGTCGAGTTCCTGCATCAGCTTGCGGTGCAGGGGTTCGAGTTCGAGGCCGGCTTTCAATAGAATGGTGGGCGCCAGACCGTTTTCCTGTTCGAGCAGCGCCACAAGGAGGTGTTCGCTGTCCACCTGCTGGTGGCTGAGGCGGGCAGCGAGCGATTGAGCATTTTGAAGAGCTTGCTGGGTTCGTTCAGTCATTTTGTTCGCATCCATGCCGGTATCCTCAAGAAGAGTATATCATAACAACGCGCAATTTTAGTGATGAAAATATGAGCGACAAAGTATCAAGAAATTACACCCGGCGAGGACTGCTTGCAGCGGCGCTGGTTCCGGCGGCGGAAGCGTCGTACCCGGTTCTGAGGCCGGCCGCGGACCCCGTTCCGGCGCCGGAGAACAAACGGATTCCCTTTGGATGGAGTGGCTTCCGGGTTGCGCCAGGCGAGCGGGCGCGGCTGCTGGCACCGGCTTCTGGTCTGCTGGCGGGTTCGGCGCGGTTCCGGGTTGCGATGGCGGTGGATTACCGGGACGAGGCGGTCCTTCTTGTCAGGACGGGCGGGGGAGGTGTGGCGCTGGGAAGGATGGACATCCGCTGGGCGGGTGCGTTTCAGGTGTTTGAACTCGTTCTGAGTCAAAGAGATACAGAGCTGGTGGCGCGGGAAGGGGTTGAACTGGAGCAGGTAGCCGGAGTGGAGCCGCTGTACCTTTTTGCGCCCTCGAAGGGGTTACCGGCGGAATTGCACCCGCACTTGATGGTGCCTGGGCGGCTGACAGCGGCGGAAGAGGCGCGGCGGCGGCTCAAGTCGAGGGCGGTCTTGCAGCAGTGGAGCTGGAAGCTGGGTTGTGTCCTCGACGGATTGCTCGAACTGGGCGAGCGGGAAGCCGCCAAGCGATTGATTGACATGCACTTCCCGGACGGGCGGACCTTGGTCTATGAAGATCCGAGGAGCGTGCCGGTGGACGGGCGGATCTACGGGGTGGAGGGCGTTTTGTGCTTCGGGGCGCTGGCCCGGGTGGCTCCGGAGCATCCGGGAGTGGACCTGGCGGTGGAATTTGGGCGGAAATTCAGGGAATCGGGGCATTATTCGACGGAGGGGTGTTACACGGTGGGGTACCCGCTGGCGGTGATTGCAAACCAAAGAAAGGACATGCAGCTTCGGGAGGCGGCGTTGGGGGTGCTGCGGCGGAGGCGGGAGGTGCTGGCTGGGAAGGAGGTGATCTGGCAGCGGGGGCGGCCGGGGGATCTGTTTTTCCCGAACTGGGCGCGCGGCCTGGCCTGGTATCTGCTCGGATATGCACATTCCATGCGCTATTTGGGCGTTGAAAGCGACATTTTGAGCGAGTTCCGGCGCGTTGCGCGGCTGTCTCTGGACCTGAGACTGGCGAACGGGCTTTGGCCGGTGTTTGCGGATGATCCGTACACGGGCGTGGACACGTCGGGGTCGGCGGGGATTGCGGCAGCGCTGGCGATGGGGGCGAGGGCGGGTTGGCTTGGACCGGAGGCACTGGAGGCGGCGAAGTTGGCGAAGCGGGGGTTGGACGGGTATCTGACGCCGGATGGATTTCTGACAGGACAGGCGCAGGAGAACAAGAAGGGGGAGGAGTTGCAGCGTTCGGGCTACCGGGCGATGGCGCAGTTGGGGCTTGGATTGTGGGCGCAGTTGGAGGGGGCGCTCAGTCGCCCTGCCAGGGGGTGAGGACGCGCGGCGGGGGCAGGGAAGTGATCTCCTGGGCGAGGGCGTCTGGACTGAAGCGATCTGGCCCGTCGAGCCTCCGGTAGAAATAGGGCACCCCGTCGCCGATATCGAGGGACTTCAAGCGCAGATCGGGGGTCAGAAGATAGAACAGCGTGGCAGCCCTAAGATGGGGCTGGGAGAGGTCAGACAGTTCTTCCACCTCCACGGCGAGGTCATCGTTGCGCTGCTGAATGCGGACCGCGGAGTTGAACGGGGCAAGGGCCTGGTTGAGCCGGGTGCGGGGAAACAGGATGCGGGCGACCTCGACAGGTTCGTCCTGATCGAGGATCTGGAGGCGGGTGTTTTCTTCGCGCGATGCGCCTGTCATGCGCTGGGGATCGAGCACCAGCAGGAGGCCCTGCCGGTAGCCATTGGCGATTCCGGCGAGATAAAGCAGGGGGCGGCCGAAGCCGGGTCCGGGTTGGACATGGAGAGCGAGGAAGTGACCGGAATGCCAATACTGGCGCTCCAGGCGGCCCCGGTGATCGAGTACCTGGACCAGGGAGGGGAAGTGGGTGGCATGCTGCCAGACCACGGCGATCTTCTGCCGTTCACCCGGCAGGGCGGGGATGACGGCAAGCTGGCGCAGATACCAGGGGCCTTCGTAGGCTTGTTCAGGCACGCGGGCGACGCCTTCCGGGACATGGGTCCAAAGGAGGCGTCCGTCCGGGCCGACACAACGGAGCCGGTGCAGGTGCTGGCTGGAGACTTCCCCAAAGACCAGTGAATGGATGCCGGGTCCTGGTAACTCGGAGATGACCGGGAGTGGGGATTGCCAGCCGCGGCTGTCAGGCTGATTCCAGATGGACCAGCCGTCAGGAGGCACGTATCTCCACAGAACGCGCTCTTTTGCGTCAGTTGTGATCAGGTCGCGGCCCTTGATCTGCCATGCGACGGGGCCCGTCTGGTGAACCTTTCGCAGAACGGCGCCCGCCACCACGACGGCGAACAGAGCCAGGGCGCAGAGGCCGGTGACCAGAGTCCAGACGGGGCCAGGCCACCGGGGAACGGGGCGGCCGGAAGGCCTGAGTTCCTGGCCCTGGCCGCAGAGCCAGGCATCGAGTTCGACGGGCACCGCGTAGACGCGGCCACGGGGTCCAGGCAGGCGATGGACGGGCAGGCCTCGTTCCCGTTCCCATTTCTGCGCGGTTCGTTCGGAGACGGAGAGGTGGTGAGCGATCTGTTTCCAGGAAGTGAGTGAGGCGCGGGGTGACGGCGTTTGAGGAGGCGGAGTCACGGTTTATTCGCCCTGCCAGGGGGTGAGGTAGCGGAGGTTTTTGAGGGTGGCGAGGTCGGTTTCGAGGGCGTCGGCGGGCCAGTTGGCTTCCTTGACCCTTCGGCCATAGAAAACGTGAACTCCGTCGTTGGGCTCGATGGCACGGAGTTCGGCACGAGGGCCAAAGTCGTAGTAGAGGGAGGCGCTGGGAATGCCATCGTGCGGTGGGCGGAGCTCAACGACTTCGACCGTGAATCCGTCCTTCTCGGGGAGCATGGCTTCCGGCACATTGTATTGGTGGTCGCTGTCGAGGTTGAGGCGGGATCGGGCGAAGAGGAGGCGGGCGGCCTCGACGGGGGCGGGCTGGCCGAGGATCTGGTAGGCGGGGTCTTCCTCGTGGGAGGCGCCGGCGAAGCGCTGGGGGTCGAGGACGACGAGGGTGCCGCTGCGATGGGCGTTCGAGATGCCGCTGAGGATGACGTGGGGCTTCTTCTGCGTGCCGAGGAGGTGGACGAAGACGTTCACGAGGTGTCCGGAGTGCCAATATTGGCGGAGGAGGCGTGCATCCGAGTCCAGCAGTTGCACTGTGCCTGGGTACTGCGAGTTGTGGGACCAGACGGTGACCAAGTCGTGGCCGGGGGCACCGGAGCGGGGAACCGGGGCGACGCCGCGGAGGAGCCAGGGGCCGCCGAAGGACTTGCCGGGGACGGAGACCGTGGTGTGGAGGACGTGCGTCCAGCGAAGCCGCCCGCGTGCGTCGAAGCATAGCAGACGGCCGGGCTTGACGTTGGGATCCGAGACGGGGACCAGGAATTCGAGGTGGCCGTCGCCATCCAGGTCGACCAGGGAGGGACCGAAACCCCAGCCCTGGCGTGGCGAGATCCCGGAGAACAAGTCCTGGTCTGGCTGGACGGTGAAGGACCAGAGGTCGCGACTACGGGCGTCGGTGACGAAGATGGTTTTGCCTTCGATGCGCCAGGATGCCGGGGCGGGGGTGCGTGAAAGATGCCAGCCGCCGGCCAGGAGGATGGCAAGGAGGGCTCCGAGGGCGGGCCAGAGCCAGCGGGGGCGGCGAGGTTCCGGTGCGATTTCGATGGGGGGCTGTTCCTGGGAGAAGAGCCACGCATCCAGCTCGACCGGGTCGGCCCAAACGCGGCCGCGGGGGCCGGGCATTCTACGGACAGGGAGGCCGCGGCTGAGTTCCCAGTTCTGGGCGGTTCGTTCGGAGACGTTCAAGTGGTGGGCAATCTGCTTCCAGGAAGTCAGTTGACCGCGACGGGGCATGTCTGGGGATGGCGGAATCGCCGGGGTCATGCCTGCGAATTTACCTCCGAATCAGACTAATCCTAGCATAAACCGCTGTCTTTATTGGCCGGGTCAGGGTTTTGGCGGATTCACTTTGTCCCAGGGTTCGACGCCACACTGGCGGGCCCAGTGTTCGTACATTTTGACCATGCCGCGGAGGCGGTCAGGGTCCTTCTGGGCGAGGTTGTTGATTTCGGTCCGGTCCTCGGCCATGTCGTACATCTCCCAGGGCTGGTTGTGTTTGGCGACGATTTTGAGGGCGCCCTGGCGGAGGGCGCGGTGGCCCTGGTGTTCCCATCCGGTGACGGCGCGGGCGCGGAGGGGTTGGCCGCGGAGGGCGGGTGCGAAGGAGCGTCCGGCGAGCGGGGTGAGCGGGTTGCCGTTGCGCTGGGAGGGGTATGTAGCACCGGCGAGGTCGAGCATGGTGGGAACAATGTCGATGACGTGGGCGGGGTCATGGTAAAGGCTGCCGGGGTTGGCGATCTGGTTGCCCCATGCAGCGATAAGCGGGGAGGAGATGCCGCCCTCGTGAACCCAGGATTTGAACATGCGGAAGGGGGTATTGGAGGCATTGGCCCAGGGACGGCGGTAGCTGGTGAAGGAATTGGCGGGGCCGGGGACGGGGGATTTGGCGGCTTTTTCGAGGCCGCCGCCGATGTTCGTGCCTTCGTGGCATCCGCCGTTATCGGCGAGGAAGAGGACGAGGGTATTGTCGAGACGGCCGGTCTGCT
>DNFG01000283.1 GCA_003487005.1 Bryobacterales bacterium | reverse complement strand
GTGGTCCAGGGCGGGTCGATTGTGTGTCCGGCGGACGGGGGCGGGAATTTGTACACGGAGCGGGAGTTTGACGATTTCACGCTGCGTCTGGAGTGGCGGTTTTGGGAGGGGGGCAACAACGGGATCGGCATCCGGACGCCGATGGGGGCTCATGCTTCGACGCATGGGATGGAGATCCAGATTCTGGATGATGAATCGGCAAAGTACAAAGGGCGGTTGAAGCCGGCGCAGTACACGGGGTCGGTGTACAGTGTGGTGGCGGCGCGGCAGGGTTTTGTGAAGCGGGACGGGGTGTGGAACACGTTCGAGATCACGGCTTACGGGCCTCGGATTCACGTGGTGCTGAACGGGGAGTCGATCACGGACGCGGATTTGAGCCAGGTGCGGGACCGGGAGGTGCTGGCCCAGCATCCGGGGATCCGGCGGGCGAAGGGGCATATTGCTCTGCTGGGACACGGGACGCACGTGGAGTTCAGGAATCTGAGGGTGCGCGAGGGGTTTTAACCGGGGACGCGGGGTGATAGTATCCGCGTGAGAAGGATGGAGGTGGCGAGCGATGTCATTGACGCGCAGATTTTTCATGGCGGCGAGTTCGGCGGCGGCGGTTTCGGGGGCGGAGGGTCCGGTGCGCGCGACGCCGTTGCGGCCGCGGCATTTCGGTCCTTTGTATTACGACCAGACGGAGTGGGGGTTTTTGAAGGAAGTGTTCGAGGCGCGGGCGCCGTTCCGGTTCTGGGGGATGCCGGGGGGGAAGACGCCGGACAAGGTGAGTTCGTTTGAGCGCGAGTTTTCGGCGTATATGCAGACGAAGTACACGCTGGCGGTGACGTCGGGGACGGCGGCGCTGCAGGTGGCGATGGCGGCATTGGAAGTGGGGCCGGGGGACGAAGTGATCGTGCCGGCGTGGACGTGGCACTCGTGCTTCAACGCGGTGGTGATGGCGGGGGCATTGCCGGTGCTGGCGGAGATCGACACGACGTTCAATCTGGATCCGGCGGACGTGGAGAAGCGGATCACGCCACGGACGAAGGTATTGATGGCGGTGCATTTGCAGGGCAACCCGGCCAGGATGGACGAGTTGCTGGCGATTGCGCGGAAGCACAAGCTGAAGGTGCTGGAGGACGTGTCGCAGGCGGTGGGGGCGAGTTACAAGGGGCGGCCGCTGGGGTCGATGGGGGACATCGCGATTGCGTCGCTGCAGGTGAACAAGACGATCTCGGCGGGCGAAGGCGGGGCGGTGTACACGAATGACGCGGCGCTGTATGAGCGGGCGGTGCGATTTCACGATGTGGGCGGCATCCGGGCGGTCCATTCGGACGTGATGGGCGGGCCGAAAGGGCAGGCGTTTATCGGGGTGAATTACCGGGTGAACGAATTCACGGGGGCGGTGATTCTGGGGCAGATCCGGAAGTTGCCGCGGGTGGTGGCGGATATCCGGGGGGTGGCGAAGCGGGTATATGACGGGATTCGGGATTTGCCGGGGATTGAATTCCGGGGATTGCCGGACCCGGCGGGGGAATTGGGGTCGGGGGTGTATCTCGGGTTTGCGGGGAAGGCGCAGCGGGACCGGTTCCTGGAGTTGATGAAGGCGGAGAATGTGCCGGGCGGGGGGCCATCGGGTTCGGTGATTCTGCCGTTGCAGGAGCACATTATTGCGAAGCGGGGGCCGCATCCGAAGTGGCCGACGTGGACGAGCGCAGAGGGGAAGGCGGTGCGTTACGGGCCGGAGGCGAGTCCGAGGACGATTGCGATACTGGAGCGGTTTGGCGGGGTGCCGCTGGATCCGAAGTACACAGAGAAGGACACGCGGGACATTGTGGCGGCGATCCGGAAGGTGTATCCGAAGGTGATGGCGGCTTCGTAGGTGGAAGAAACCTGTTGGAGTTTTCAACCATCAGGGAAGGATGAGCCAAGCGACAGCGAGCGAAACGCCGAGACGAGTCCACATTCTGGGGATCGCGGGAAGTTTGCGGAAGGGATCCCTGAACCGGATGCTGCTGCGGGCGGCGGGCGAGGCGTTGCCGGAGGGGGTGACGCTGGAGGAGTTCGATCTGGCGGGGGTTCCGGTATTCAACCAGGATGCGGAGGACCCGCTGCCGGAGAGCGTGGCGCGGCTGAAGGAGCGGATTGAGGCGGCGGACGCGATTCTTATCGCAACGCCGGAGTACAACTATTCGGCGCCGGGGGTGCTGAAGAACGCGATTGACTGGGCGTCACGGCCACAGGGGGGCAATTCGTGGCAGGGCAAACCGGTGGCCGTGATGGGGGCGTCGATGGGGCTGATGGGGACGTCGCGAGCGCAGTATCATCTGCGGCAGATGTTCGTGTTTCTGGACATGTATCCGGTGAACAAGCCGGAGGTGATGATTGCATCGGCGCATCAGAAGTTCGATGAAGAGGGGCGGTTAACGGACGCGAAGGCGCGGGAGATGGTGGGGCGGTTGGTGGCGAGTCTGGCGGCGTGGACGAGGAGGTTGCGATGAACATGCTGGCGCAGTGGGTCCTGAGCGCGGTGGCGCTGATGGTGGTGGCGTACGTGGTGCCGGGTATACAGGTGTCGGGGATCGTGGCGGCGCTGATTGCGGCGGTGGTGATCGGTCTGGTGAACGCGACGCTGGGGGTGGTGTTGAAGGTGGTGACGTTTCCGCTGACGGTGGTGACGCTGGGGATTTTCTGGCTGGTGGTGAACGCGGTGCTGCTATTAGTGGCGGCGGCGCTCTCGCCAGGGTTTTCGGTGAATGGATTCGGGGCGGCGTTTTTTGGAGCGATCGTGCTTTCGCTGGTGAATGCGGTGTTCGGGTCGCTGTTCGGGAAGAAGGGCGAGGTCAGGGAGGGGTGATGCGGCCCCCGGGGGCGAGGACGCGTTGCATGGATGGGGAGGGTTCGGCGGATTCGGTGTCGACGATGACGGTGAAATAGGCGTCGCGCCAGGGGATATCGTGGCGGTCCCCTGGCGCGAACATGACGTTATCGAGGTGGGCGCACTCGCGGCGGGCGGCGAGGACGTCGTGCTGCTGGCCGATGCCAACGAGGAGGCTGCAGGCGCGGGCCCAAGCCGGGAGTTGGGCCCGGGAAGAGAGGCCGATGACGAGGACGCGGTCGGCGGCTTCGATCATGGTTCCTGGACGGCGGCTGGGGGGAACGAGGCGATGGCGGCGGTTTCGTCTTCGAAGCACTCAAAGACGGTGAGAAGCTTGGTGACCTGGAGCAGGTCCTTGATTTGCGACTTGATGTGGAGGAGTTTGATGTCGGCGTTGCGATTTCTGGCGGCGACCCAGCCGCCGACGAGTTCGCCGAGTCCGGTGGAGTCGATATAGGTGACTTCGGCGAGATCGATGAGGATGCGGGGGTTGTGGTTGATGGAGTGGCGGATGGCTTCGCGGAGGAGGCTGGCGCCTTCGCCGAGGGTGATGCGGCCGCGCATGACAAGGATCGTGACGCCATCGACGTCGCGGGTTTCGGCATGGATTTTCACGTCTGGAACTCCTTTCGGGCTGCTCTGATTCTACGCCCGGAAGCGGGCCTGCGCCAGTATCCAGACTTTCTCGAGGGTGGAAAGGCGGACGCGGCGGGAAAGGACATCGTAATCGCTCTGCTCGATGCGATGGAGGAGGCGGCGGTAGATTTCCATGAGGGCCCAGAGGGCGGGGCGGGAGTCGTGGTGGACGAGGTGGAGGAGGGGGCGGGCGTCGTCGTAGTACTGGCGGGCGCGGCGGCCCTGGAAGCGGAGGAGTTCGCGGAGTTCGGGAGAGGGTTGATCGAGGCGGTGGACGCCGAAGTGGCGGAGTTCATCGGCGGGGAGGTAGACGCGGTGGTTCTCGAAGTCTTCGCGGACATCGCGGAGGATATTGGTGAGCTGGAAGGCGATGCCGCATTTTTCGGCGAGGAGTCCGGCGCGCGGGTCGGAGAATTCGAAGATATGGATGATGGTGAGGCCGACGACGCTGGCGACGAGGTAGCAGTAGCGGTAGAGGTCGTCGAAGGAGTCGATTTGCGAGCGGGAGAAGTCGCTGGCGACGCCATCGATCATCTCATGGAAGAGGCGGTGGGGGATCTGGAAGCGTTGGGCGGTGTGGGCGAAGGCAGGCCAGAGGGGGTCTGGGGCGGAGTGGCCCTGGAGGACGAGATCGAGGTGGTTGCGCCACTGGTGGAGGGCTTCGGGGGAGGCGTCTTCGCCATCGGAGAGGTCGTCGCAGCGGCGCATGAAGGCATAGACGGCGCACATGGCGAGGCGTTTGGGGCGGGGGAGGAGGAGGAAGGCGTAGTAGAAGTTGCGGGCGCGGTGGCGGGCGACGGCTTCGCAGTGGGCGTAGGACTGCTCGACGGTGATCATGCGGCGAGGGTGACGCGGACGAGGCTGCGGAGGAGCAGGGAGATGCGTTCGAGTTTGGAGATGGCGGGGCGGGCGCGGAGGACGTTGTAGTCCTGGGCGCGGATTTTTTCGAGGACTTTGAGGCCGCCGCGGCTGAAAAGGTCGATATCGAGAGCGAGGCGGCGGTCGAGCATGCGGGCGAGGGGGAGGCCCTGTTCGAAGAGGTCTTGGGCGGTGGCGACGGCGTCGGTCATGACGAGGCGGAAGGCGGGGTTGAACTGGCGGGCGAAGAGTTGGTCTTCGGAGTAGCCGTGGAGGGTGAAGAGGTGCTGGGGGAGGTAGACGCGGTTTTTTTCGAGGTCGACGGTGACGTCCTGCCAGAAGTTGGCGAGTTGGAGGGCGGTGCAGGTGGCGTCGGAGAGACGCTGGCGTTCTTCGTCGCGGTAGC
>DNFG01000064.1 GCA_003487005.1 Bryobacterales bacterium | reverse complement strand
CTGGAAGACCAGGATTACATCGACCAGTACACCTCCGGCATTGCGTCGCTCCGCGAGCGCGCCGCCGGCTATCCGCCCGCGCGCGTCGCACAACTGACCGGCATTCCAGCGCCGGAGATCGAGCAACTGGCCCGCGACTACGCCACCACCCGGCCCGCCGCCATCCGGCTCAATTACGGCGTCCAGCGCAGCGAACGGGGCGGGAAGGCCGTTCGCGCCATCGCCCTGCTGCCCGCTTTGACCGGATCGTGGCGGGAACGCGGCGGCGGCCTCCTGCTGACGTCCTCCGGGGGCTTCCAGCTCAACCGCGACTCCCTCGAACGGCCGGACCTGCAGCCCAAGCCCACCCGCCTCGTCAACATGTCGCTGCTCGGCGATGCCCTGACCCGCCTCGATGACCCGCCCGTCAAGGCCCTGATCGTCTACAATTCCAACCCCGCGTCGATCGCGCCCGATCAGGCGCGGGTCCGCGATGGCCTGAACCGCCCCGATCTGTTTACGGTCGTCCTCGAACAGTTCATGACGGACACAGCGAAACACGCCGATTACGTCCTGCCCGTCACCACGTTCCTCGAACACACCGACATCTACACCTCATACGGACACTCCGACCTGCAATTGGCCCGGCCCGCGCTGGCGCCGCCCGGCGAGGCGCGCTCGAATGTCGAGTTATTCCGCGCTCTGGCCCTTCGGATGGGCTTCACCGACGCCTGCTTCACCGAATCCGAGGACGACATGATCCGCGGTCTGCTCGATGGCCCGTCACCGTTCATCGAGGGCATCACCTTTGAACGGCTGGAGCGGGAGCACTTTTTGCGCCTCAACGTCCCGCGACTGCCGTTCGCCGAGGGCAACTTCGGCACGCCTTCCGGTCTGTGCGATCTGAGCGGTGAGACCCTGGACTACACCCCGCCGGTCGAAAGCCGCCTCGGCGAAGCCGCCCGCGACGGCCGCTTCCCGCTCGAACTGATCAGCCACAAACACGCCAACGGCATGAACTCGACGTTCGGCAACCGGACGGACGTGGATCTCGAAAGCGCCACCCTCGACCTCCACCCGGCCGACGCCGCCCCGCGCGGGATCGTTCACGGGACACCCGTCGAGGTGTTCAATGACCGCGGCGCATTACGGCTGGTCGCGCGCGTCGGTGACATGGTCCGGCCGGGCGTGGTCCGCTCGGCCTCGGTTCGCTGGGGCGACAATGTCAACATGCTGATTTCGCAGCGCCTGACCGACATCGGCGGCGGCCCGACCTTCTTCAATTGCCTGGTGGATGTACGCCCTTGTTCCGAATAACCGCCCTCGCTACTGTCCTGCTCTGCACGGCCGCCTTCTCCGGCTGTGAACGAAAGTACCGCCCCGACCCGCTCGCGACCATCGAAGACCCCGGTGAACTGAAGACCTCGATCGCCATGGGCGACCCCTTGGACTCGGCCCAACTGCTCCACGGTTTCTATGAGGCCGAGGGCAGTTCGTGGCGCTGGTCGATGCGCCGGTTCGGCGTCTCGCTCCGGCCTCCCGCAGGCGCCGCCCAGGCGGGCGCGCGTCTGCAGATGACCTTCACCATCCCGGAAGCCGCCGCGGAGGCGCTCACCGGCCTCGAAATCCGGGCCACGGTCAGCGGCGTCCCGCTCGAACCTTTCCGCGCCGCCGCCGGCGCCGGGGAGCAGGTCTTTCAGGCGCTGGCGCCGAAGGAGGCCGTGGCGGGCGACGCGGTGACTGTCGAATTCGAACTGAGCCGCCATCTCGCGCCCGGCACCCTCGATGGCCGCGAACTCGGCGTTGTGGTCTCCCAAATCGGGTTCACTGAACCATGAAGCGCGCTCTGCTGGCGCTGTGGTGGCTCGTGCCGCAGTTTGCCTTCTATTCCCTTTATTACTATGGACTTCGCGCCTGGTTCCAACAGGACGACTTCGCCTGGCTGAGCCAGAACCAGAACCTCCACGGGCTTAACGACTGGCTGACCGCCCTGTTCGAACCCCGCGCCCAGGGCACCATCCGCCCCTGGAGCGAACGCCTGTTCTTCCTGCTCAATTACCGCCACTTCGGGCTGAACCCCGCCCCGTTCCACCTCTGGGTCGCCGTCACCATGTCCGCCAATCTCCTCTTGGCCCAGTGGCTCGCCTGGAAGCTCACCGCCAGCCGGGTGGCGGCGCTGGCGGCTCCGGTTCTCTGGCTGGCGAGTCCCGGTCTCGCGACGCCGCTGTCGTGGCTGTCGTCCTACAACCAGGTCTTGTGCTCGTTCTTCCTCCTGGCGGCACTGGCATGCCTCGTCAAGGCTCTGGAAACGCGCAAAGCGGGGTGGTTTTCCGCGCAGGTGACGCTGTTTCTGCTCGGTTTTGGCGCGCTGGAGATCAATATCGTGTACCCGGCGCTGGCGCTTGGGGTGGTTCTGCTGCTCGCGCCGAGGGAGTGGATGAAAACACTGCCCTTGTTCGCGATTTCGGGGCTCTACTACGTCTGGCACCATTCGGTGGCCGTCAAGCCCGACTCGGGCCCTTATGCGCGCTACTGGGACCTCGACATGATCCCCACTTTCGGGCGCTACTGGGGCAATGCGCTGGCCGGTGGCATGATTCTGCCCCACTGGCGGCTTCCGGCCTGGAGCTGGGAGGCGGTGGCCTGGATCCTGGCCTTTGTTTTGTTGGGTTTCGCTGTGTTGGCCTGGCGGAAGGGCGAACGGACGCCCGCGCTCGGCATCTTCTGGTTCAGCGCCGTCATTGGCCCGGTTCTGCCGCTCCGGGACCACTTTTCGGTCTATTACATGGCGATTCCGGCCTTCGGACTGGCCCTGGTCGCCGGTTCCCTGGCCGGGTGGGCGTGGTCGCGGGGGTGGCTCTGGCGCGGCGCGGCGGCGGCAGTCCTGTGTCTTCACCTTTATTTCGCCCTGCCGATCAACCGGGCGACCACGCGCTGGCACTTCGAGCGAGGCCGGCGCGTCCAGGCGCTGGTTGAAGGCATCTGGCGGGCGCACGAACTGAACCCGGAGAAAATGATCCTGCTTCAGGGTCTGGACGACGAACTCTACTGGGGCGGGTTCTACGATGCGCCACAGCGTGTGCTCGGAATCCCTCAGGTTTTTCTGGCCCCAGGTGCTGAAAAAACCATCACCGCCCACGCGACGTTGGGTGAAATCGCGCAGACGGTGGCCCCAGAGAACGTCGCGGCCCGGGCGTTGCTCTGGGATCGGGCCGTTGTCTACCAAGTAGACGGCCTCCGGTTGAGGAATATCACCCGAGCGTTCACTAGGCAAATGCCGAGAGCCTGGCTCGAAGCACGACCCAGGCTGGTGGACACCGGGTTGGCCGCGTTCGAGCAGGATCTGGGCGAAGGCTGGCACGCGCGGGAGGGTAACTACCGCTGGATGGGCCGGAAGGCCCAGGTCCATCTGGGGGCGCCCAATCCGGAAGCGGACGTGCTGTTTGTAGCGGGCTACTGCCCGCCAGAGCAGGCGGAGAAGGGGGTTCGGCTGCGGCTCCGGACTGGCGAAACGGCGCTGGGCGAAATCTCGATCACGGCTGCAAATGCTTCATTCGAAGTGTACTTAACACTACCCGAGGGGTTTGCGCCCGAGGGTCCGGTGACGCTGGAGTTGGAGGTGGACCGGACCTTGCAGGAGCCGGGCGGGCGCGAGTTGGGATTGGCGTTTGGGCGGATCGGGTGGGTGCGACGATGATCGAAAGATAGTCCAACGCAAAACCAAATCCTGTCAAGACGACGAAACTTCGGACGAAATCCGCCGTCTGTCCAAATACAGACTCAACTTCTGGCTTGCATTTGACGATAGGGTCCATTAAGATTCAGGCCGGAAAGTCTGAGAGGAATCGGCCCTCCGGCGCACTGTAGATGTAGGGATGCCCGGGCGCGAAGTTGGCTGGCCGGATCCAGGCGAATTGGGCCACGAGACGCACTGATCGGAAGATGGCCCTTGGATTGCTAGGGATGTGGTATCCTAGGCGATGGCCTGGGGGTGTAGAAGTGGAAGGAGTCGCGGGCGGCGCCGGAAGCGCCCGTAAAAAAAGATGGGCTGAGCAGTCCAGCCGGTGAAACTTTTTGGCAGTTTTAGCGTCTGTACGGTGTTAGGAAAAAACAAAACAAAGAAGTCATCAGGAGAAAAAAAATGACCAAGACGGAGCTCAACAAGTACAAGCGAATGCTGGAGGAGAAGTTCGACGAACTCTCCAAAGCGGTGCGTGATCGCGAAGGGATCGCGATCGAAAAAAGTCCGGACGCGCTCGATGAAGTGCAACACGCCGCCGAGCGCGAACTCGCCATCCGCAACCTCGACCGGGAGTCGCAGTTGTTGCGCAACGTGCGTGCGGCGCTCCGCCGCATCAATGACGGCACTTACGGTGTCTGTCTGCATTGCGAGGAAGATATCAATCCGAAACGGCTGAACGCTGTGCCCTGGGCGCCGTTCTGCATCCAGTGCCAGGAACTCGCTGATCGCAATCGCGACGAGAACCTGGAAATGTTCGAAGAACTGATGGTTGCATAACTTTCGCCCAGCTCCGCATTGAAAAGGGCGCGGCCGATTTTGGGCACGCGCCCTTTTTTTGTCTACTCGCGGATGCCAATGACGGCAAACATTCTCTGCCCCGTTTGCCGGTCCCTTCTCCAGGAAAAAAATTCCTTCCCCCTACAGCAGGTACAGGGTGCATTTGCCGAAATCTGCCTCGCAGGCACCCCGTTGTCGATCAGGATCAGCCGGTTCGCCTCGCGCAGATCGATCTTCGCCCGTCCTTCGGCGGTGTCCCAATCCGGGAATCTGTTCCGAAACAATACACTGACTTCGGGCCCGACCTCGAAGCAGCAGGGTCCGATCGACGGCCCCAGCGCAACCCGAAGG
>DNFG01000223.1 GCA_003487005.1 Bryobacterales bacterium | reverse complement strand
GCCGAGGGCGACGATGCAGCGGAGATTGGAGAGGAGCGCGAGTTCGCGTTCGAAGTAGGGCCGGCAGGCGGCGATTTCGGCGGGGGTGGGTTTGTTGTCGGGCGGGGCACAGCGGACCGAGGCGCTGACCCAGGCGTTGAGGAGGGCGAGGCCGTCGTGGCGGTGGACGGAGGTGGGCTGACTGGCAAAGCCGGCATCGTGCATGGCGCGGAAGAGCCAGTCGCCGGAGGCGTCGCCGGTGAAGACACGGCCGGTGCGATTGGCGCCGTGGGCGCCGGGGGCGAGGCCGAGGACGAGGAGTTGGGCGTGGGGGTCGCCGAAGCCGGGGACGGGCCGGCCCCAGTAGGTTTCGTGGAGGTAGGCGCGGCGTCGTTTGGCGGCGACGGACTGGCACCATTCACGGAGGCGGGGGCAGAGTTCGCAGTTGGTGATTTCGTGTTCGAGGCGTGGGAATGAGTCGCGCATCTTGCTTTATTGTGGCGCGGAGAGCGGGTAAGATAATGTTCCATGAGACGCCTTCCCTTCAGCCGCCGGAGTCTGCTGGCCGGCGCCGGTGTGGCCATGGCCGCGCGGCGCGCCCGGGCCTGGAACCGAGAACAGAAAATTGGAAAAGACTGGCCGATCTATGACCGGACGGAGGAAGACGCGCTGCTGGGCGTGCTCCGTAGCGGCAAGTGGGGGAGGATTGACGGGAGCCGGGTGGTGGAGTTCGAGCGGCAGTACCGCGAATTGCTGCAAGTGCAGCATTGCGTGGCGACGGCGAACGGGACAAGCGCGCTGATCGCGGCGATGAACGCGATTGACGTGGGGCCGGGCGACGAGGTGCTGCTGCCGCCCTACACGTTCGTGGCGACGCTGAACGTGATTTTGCTCCAGCATGCGCTGCCGGTGTTCGTGGATTCGGACCGGGCCACGTTTCAGATGGACGTGCGCAAACTGGAAGCGCGGACGACGCCGCAGACGCGGGCGGTGATTCAGGTGCATCTGGGCGGAGCGACGGCGGGTTTGGATGAGTCTCTGAAGTTCACGAAGGCGCGCGGGTTGAAGTTGATCGAGGACGCGTGCCAGGCGCATCTGGGCGAGTGGAAGGGGAAGAAAGTGGGGACGCTGGGCGACTGCGGGACGTTCAGCTTCCAGGCGTCGAAGAATCTGAATTCGGGCGAAGGCGGAGCGCTGGTCACCAATGATGAAGGGCTGTATGACCGGGCGTACGCGTTCCAGGGCAACGGGCGGGCGCGGAAGGTGACTTCGGCGACGCTGTCGGGCTGGGTGATGAATGGGGCGAACCTGCGGCTGACGGAGTTTCAGGGGGCGCTGCTGCTGGCGCAGATGACCCGTCTGGAGGGGCAGTCGCGCACGCGCGAAACGAACGCGGCGGCGTTGTCGAAGATGTTGAAGCAGATTCCGGGGATTACGCCACAGGTGATCGATCCGGGCTGCACGCGGAATGCGTGGCACCTGTACATGTTCCGCTATGACCCCTCGGGCTTCGCGGGATTGCCGCGGGCGGGCTTTCTGAAGGCGCTGCAGGAAGAAGGCGTGAGCGGTATGGGCGGATACACGCCGCTGAACAGGGAGCCGTTTCTGAAGGAAGTGCTGGGGTCGCGGCATTACCGGAAGATCTACGGAGATGCAAAATTGCGGCAGTGGCACGAACAGAACCAGTGTCCGGAGAACGACAAACTGTGCGCGGAGGCGGTCTGGTTCACGCAGGACATGCTGCTGGGCGAGGCGAAGGAGATGGAGTTCATCGCCGAGGCTGTGGCGAAGGTGCAGAAGAAGGCGCCGGAACTGGTCAAGCGGGGCTGAGCCATTCGCGGGCAGCGCGGGCGATGGCTTCGAGGACGCGGAGGCCGAAGTCCGGGGTGCCGGTATCGAACTGTTCGCCGGGGTGATCGACGGCGTTGCTGACCATGGCGACGACGGCGGCGGGGGTATTGCGGGCATGGGCGAAGGCGAACAGGGAGGCGGCCTGCATTTCGACGGCGAGGATGCCTTTGCCGGACCAGCGCTGGAGTTGGGCGGCGGTTTCGCGGTAGGGGGCGTCGGTGGTCCAGACGGGTCCGGTGTGGACGGCGCGTCCGGCGGCGGGGAGTTCGCGGGCGAGAAGAGGGAGCAGGTCCGTGACGGGACAGTCCACGGATTCCGAAGGGGGAAGGTAATGGAGGGAAGTGCCTTCGTCGCGAATGGCGCGATCGGCGATGAGAAGGCAGGGCAGGGGAAGGGCAGGGGAGACGCGGCCGGCGGACGTGAGTCCGACGATGAGACGGACGCCGGCAGCGGCGAGTTGTTCGGCGATGAGGACGGCGTAAGGGCCGCCGATGGTGCGGGGGATGATGCCGGTACGGAGGCCCGCGAGTTCGGCGGTGTACATGCGGGTGTGGAAGCAGGCCCAGTGGGGTTCTTCGTGGACGAGGTTCTGCTGGGTGAGCCAGTCGGTGAGGTCGCCGTCGAATTCGAGGATGCAGAGTGGGGGGAGGGGTTGGCTGGGCAGGCCGCGGAGGCCGCGAACGCTGTCCATCAGTTGCTCCGGGGTGAAGGCGGAGGGTTGATCGAGGGGGTGGCGGAGCAGGGGCAGGGTATTGGGGTCGATCATGGGCAGGCAGACTTCAGGATAGAGGAAGATCAGAGGGCCGCGGCGATGGCGCGGATGAGTTCGGCGCCGAAGGCGAGGCGGTCATTGGTGTGCGGGGGGCGGCCGATGCGGGGGTTGGTGTCGACCATGAGTTCGAGGAGGAAAGCGGGAGCGCCGGTCTGTTTGAACACCCAGTGGTCGATGGAATAACGGCCTTTGGCGGGGGTTTCGGCGGGGTAGTCGCGGACGCCGGCGGCGGCGTTGAAGTGGGCGTGTTGGACGAGGTGGCGGTTGAGGCGGTCGCCGAGGGAGCGGATGGCGGGTCCGCCGGCGGTGAGGGGGCCCTGGAGGAAGTCGGCGGATTCGGTGTTGTGGAGGTCGATGAAGAGGTCGATTTTGTTGCTTTTGGAGCACAAAATGGGCTCCAGAGCGGCGATTTCCGGCATCTTTTTGGGGTCGCGGACGTCCCAATTGCGGTTGAGGTCGTAGCCGTGGCGGTTGAAGCGGACGCCGCCATGGACGAGGCCGTCGGGATCGAGGGTGGGAACGAGGGAGTAGACGTGGGTGGCGCGGATGCGGCGGGCTTCGGGGGTATCGGAGAGCAGAAGGTTGATGGCACCCTCGAGGGCCCACGAAACGCCGGCTTCCCAGGCGTGCTGGCGGGCGACGATCCAGACGTGCCTCTTCGCGGCGGCGGGGGTCGCGGGGTCGGTGATGGTGACGAGGTGGAGGGGGCGCTTTTCGACAGAGCGGCCGATCTCGCGGACCTCGGAGTGGGGGTGTTGGCGGACGCGGGCGAGGAGTTGGTCCACGTGCTTGAGGGTGTACGGGGGGATTCGGGCGATCCAGATGGTGTCTTCACGGGCGGTGAAGCGGAGACGGAGGCGGGAGGGATTTTCTAACCATTCGGCTTCGGCGAAGTGCTGCCAGTCTTTGTTGTTGTAGCTGAAGGCGGGGCGGGTGTTGCGGTGGCCGCGGCCGTCGTGGGGGCGGTAGTTGTATTCGCCTTCAAAGCCGGCGAGGTCGAGGGTGAGGGTCTGGCCCTTGACGCCGGAGAGGGAAAAGTAGAACCAACTGGGCTGGTGGTTGCGATGGTCCTGATCGCTCTGGCCGGGGATGGTGGCGACGAGATGGGTGGGGGAGAGCCATTCGTGGGAGCGGAGGGCGCCGCCTTCGAATGCGGCGCTGACCGAGATGGCGGCGAGAAAGAAGGCGAGCATGATTACCCATTTAACCGGTTCGCCGCATGCTGTGCAAAAAGCGGGTCCGGGGTGACGGGGCCGCCCGTGGCGGGTGCCGGCCCCAGGATCAGAACAACGCAGCGCCGATCACCAGGGGCAGGAGCATGATCGACATGACGATGACGACAAGCGCGCCAACCAGCAGGAGCAAGAAGGCTTTGCCGAGCGTGGTGTCGGCCATGTCCCGAAGCGCGACAAGCGTGGTGGGGATGCGCCAGAGTCCGACAAGTTGCGCGAGAACGGGAATCGGGATGATGGCGAGCACCGAAGGTGACTGCGCATAGGCGAGACCGCGAAACATCTGGCCAACAGTCAGCTTGCGGCCGACGATGGACTGCGAGACGGCGGACATGACGACCAGGGAAAGCAGCGCGCCGCCCAGGCTGAACAAGAGCGTCAGTGCATAGACGCCGATCATCGCCCCCCGGAACACGCCACCCATGAACAGAAAGCCGGTGAGGACGGGGGCGACCATGGCCAGAAGCAGGGCGGTGAGCGCCTTGCCGTTGCCGTTCTCGTCCGCGGCGGCCGCGCGGGCCACATTGCCGTCCAGCATCGCGGCGCGGATCATCATGGCGAAGACGTTGCCCTGGGCGTCCTTCAGGTTCAGCGCGCCGAGGACGGCGTCGCTCTTCGAGGCGACGCTGGCGGCGAAGTCCTGTTGGGGCGGCGGCTGTCCGGGTTGAGGCGGCGGGTAGCCCTGTGCGGAGCCGCCCCAGGCAGGCGGTGGTGGCGGGTAGACGCCGGGTGTCGGCGGGGGCGAATAGGGTGGCGCGTACTGGGGTGCTGGCGGCGGGGCCGCCGGCGAAGGGGGCTGGGGAGGCGCGCCCCATGCAGGCGGTGGCGGCGGTGTGGGTGTCTGGAGGGGTGGAGCTGAGTAAGGCGCGGGCTGCGTCGCGGCGGGTTGAGGCGGCTGGCTGTGTTGGGGTGGTGGCGGTGTCGCGGGCGGCGGT
>DNFG01000116.1 GCA_003487005.1 Bryobacterales bacterium | reverse complement strand
ACCCTTCACGAACTCGACCAGCGCCGCCTCGACTGGATCGCCCTCGTCCTTCCCCCTCGCACCCCCGAATGGGACGCCATTCATGACCGCCTCGCCAGGGCCGCAACCCCATGAAACCCGCCCACTGCTGACCCCATGCACGGCCTCGCCTCCCACGAACCCCTCCTCGTAAACCTCCTCGGCCATCTCGCCGGCGCCGTCATCTTCGCCATCTTCCTCGTCCTTCTCCATCGCGGCCGCCGCCACGCCCCCCGCTCCGGACGCGTCACCCGCGCCGCCGCCGCTCTCGCCCTCTTCTGGAACTCCGCCTCTCTCCTTTCTCTCTCCTGGCCCGATCTCGCTGGCCCTGCCCTGCCCGTTGCCGCCATGGGCGCTCTCAGTCTCCTCCCCGCCTTCCTCCTCGATCTTGGCCTCGATGGCCGGCCCCGCGCCGTCGTTCTCGCTGGCTATGCCCTCGGCGTCATCTCCGCTCTCCTTCATGCAGCCGAATCCGCACTCCCCCATCTGCCCGTCCACCGCTCCACCCTCCTCCTCACTGCCGCTGGCTTCGCCCTCCTCTCTCTCCTCGGCTGGCTCGCCGATCCCGGCCCTGCCCGCCGCCGCCTCGCCGCCATGGTCCTCGTCCTGTTCTCTTTGACCTTCGCCCACTTCCATGAAGAAGGCGCACAGGCCGCATGGCCTCTCGAACTCGCCTTCCACCACGCCGGCATCCCCCTCTGTCTCTTCGTCCTCGCCCAGGACTACCGCTTCCTCCTACTCGATGCCTTCCTCCGCTTCCTCGCCAACCTCTTCCTCGCCGGCCTCTTCACCTTCGCTGCCTGGAAAGCCGCTGTCCTCGCCGGCTGGTCCTCAACCGTCCTCGCCGACGACCCACGCCACCTCGCTCTCGCCGCCGGAGCCGCCTGTCTCCTCCTCATCCTCTTCGCCATCACCCGCCATCACACCCAGCAGATCCTCACCCGCCTCGTCTTTCGCCGCGCTCCCCTCGATGCCACCGCCGCCGCCCTCCGCGCCGCCCGCCTCGATTCCGAAAACCAGTTCCTCGACTCCGCAGCCTCCCTCATCGCCGCCCACTTCCACGCCCCCTCCTGGCACTGGGCGCCCTCCGCCACCGATCCCGCTCCCGCTCCCGAACCTGAATCCGCCTCCATCCCCCTCCGCCCCGATCGACTCCTCCTTCTCGGACCTCGCCCCGGCGGCCGCCGCTACCTCTCCGAAGACCTCGCTGAACTCACCCAACTCGCCCAACTCGTTACCGAACGCCTCCAGCATGCCCGAGAGTCCGAACGCGCCCGCCTCCTCACCCAGGCCGAACTCCGCGCCCTCCAGTCCCAGATCCACCCTCACTTCCTCTTCAACGCCCTGAATACCCTCTACGGCATCATCCCCGCCACGGCCTCGGGCGCCCGCCAGACCGTCCTCAATCTCGCCGATATCTTCCGCTACTTCCTCCGCCACGACGACGCCCTCATCCCCCTCGAAGAGGAACTCGCCATCGTTCGCGCCTACCTCGAAATCGAACAACTCCGCCTCGGTGACAACCTCCGTACCGAACTCGACATCCACCCCGCCGCTCTCCCCCTCCGCATCCCCGTTCTCTCCCTTGAACCCCTCGTCGAGAATGCGGTCAAACACGGCATCGCCGCCCAATCCGGTGGCGGACTCGTCCGCATTTCAGCCGAAATCTCGGCCTCCACCCTCATCGTCGCCGTCTCTGACTCTGGCCCCGGCTTTCACCCAAACGCCCGCGACGGCGTCGGCCTCGACAACGTCCGCCGCCGCCTCGCCCTCTGCCATGGTCCCACTGCCCGCCTCGAAACCTCCACCGCGGACGGTCTCACCCGCGCCGCTCTCCTCATCCCCTTGGACTCCGCAGGCCCTCCCGCCTCATACTGAGAACTGGATCTCGGCATGAGCCCCACCCTCCACACCCTGATCGTCGACGATGAACCCATCGCCCGTCAGATCCTCCGCGAACTCCTCCAGGACTGTCCCGGCGTCCATCTGGCCGGCGAAGCCGGCTCTGGTCCAGAGGCCCTTTCTCTCATCGACACCCTCCACCCCAACCTCCTCCTCCTCGACCTCCACATGCCCGGACTCGACGGATTTGCCGTCGCCCGCAGCCTCCGCGGCGCCCCCCTCCCTCTCATCATTTACGTCACCGCCTTCGAGAAACACGCTCTCCAGGCCTTCGAAACCGGCGCTGTCGACTACCTCCTCAAACCCGTCCGTCACGAACGCCTCCTCGCCGCCCTCGACAAGGCGCGTCAACGCCTCGCCGGCATCCGGTCCGCGCCTACTCCCGCCGCACCCGCCGAACCCCGCCGCATCGTCGGCCGCATCGGTTCCGATCTCCACCTCCTCGACCCCGGCGACGTCATCGCCTTCCAGGCCGAAGCCGATTCCGTCCGCATCGTCACCGCCTCCGGCCGCTACCTCGCCGAGCACTCCCTTCGCGCCCTCGAACAGCGCCTGCCCGCTCACCGCTTCCGCCGCATCCACCGCGGCACCATCATCAATACCGACCACATCCGCAAGATCTCCCCCCTTTCCTCCAAACGCTGGCTCCTTCGCATGTCCAATGGTCTCGAAGCCGTCGTCAGCAAACGCATGGCCGGCGTCATCCGCGAGGCCACGCGCTGGTAGCCGCTCGCGATAGAATTGCCCCCGTGACCCTCGCCGCGCCCTCTTCACCAGCACCCACCCGCGTCCGCTGGTACATCCTCATTCTCCTCTTCCTCATCACCACCAACAACTATCTTGACCGCATCCTCCTCGGGATCCTCGCCCCCGTCATCATGGACGACCTGGGCATGGATACCGTCGCCTATGGCTACGTGAATTCCGCCTTCCAGGCAGCCTACGCCATCGGCTTCCTCCTCATGGGCAAGTTCATCGACCGCTCAGGCACCCGCATCGGCTACTCGGTCGCCATCCTCTTCTGGAGCGTCGCCGCCGGCTTCCATGCCCTCGCCCGCTCCGCCGCCTCTCTCGGCTTCTGGCGCGGCATCCTCGGCCTCGGTGAAGCCGGCAATTTCCCCGCGGCCATCAAGGCTGTCTCCGAATGGTTCCCCAAGAAGGACCGCGCCTTCGCGACCGGCATCTTCAACGCCGGCACCAATGTCGCCTCCATGATCGGTCCCCCCCTCTTCGTCTGGATGAATCTCCACGTTGGCTGGCGCAACTGCTTTATCATCACCGCCTCCTCCGGCGTCATCGTCCTCATCCTCTGCTGGCTCCACTACCGCCCCCCGCAGCAGCATAAATGGGTCAACTCCGCCGAACTCGCCTACATCCAGTCCGACCCCGAAGAGCAGACCACCACCCAGATCGGCTGGTTCGAAGCACTCAAGTACCGCGAAACCTACGGCTTCGCCCT
>DNFG01000354.1 GCA_003487005.1 Bryobacterales bacterium | reverse complement strand
GTGCTCTTCCGATCTAACTGCTCCACCCGCTCCATGGCCGCACTGGTGAGCTGCGCCAGCTCCTCGATGTCCTCGGACAAATACCGCCGCCCGCCCGCGCGCCGGTCCATCGAGGCCGGTCCCCAGGAGCGCGTCGACCACCAGCGTCGCCGCCCGCATCCGTGGTTCAATCTGCCGCGACGCCCGCACGCCCGCCAACTCGAGCATCCGCCAGTTCGCCAGCGTGTCGCCCTGCAACTCCGCCGGGTCCGCCGCCAGCACCACATCCAGCGCGAGAGGACGGAATCGCAAAGCCAGTTGCCGCGCCACCGCCATTCCATCTCCGCCGTTGTTGCCCTTCCCGCACACCAAGACGATCCGCTGCCGTTCGAGCGGGGCGTGCCGCCGCTCGAGAAACTCCACCACCCGCGCCGCCGCCGATTCCATCAGCAGCAGACCCGGAATGCCCGCGGCGATCGTCCGCCCGTCCATCTCCCGCATCTGCCCGGCCGTCAGAATCTTCATCGCTTCTTCGCCACCACCAGCGTCACATCATCCTGCAATTCGGTCGACGACGTCCACCGGCGAACCGCGTCGACGACCGCCGCGGCCACTTCCGCCGGTTCCTGCGTGCCGTGCTCGCACAGCAATTCGATCAGCCGCTCCTCGCCGAACATCTCTCCATATTCATTTTCCGGCTCCGTGATGCCATCGGTGTAGCACACCAGAAGGTCGCCCGGCTCGAGGATGACATGGCTTTCATCGTACGGGACATTCGGAAACGCACCCACCACCGTCCCGTTCACGTCCAGCGGCTGCGCTTCGCCGTGCCGGATCAGCAGCGGCGCCAGGTGCCCGGCGTTCGTGTAGCTCAGCCTGCCGGTCTCCTCGTCGTACAGGCTGAAAAAGAAAGTCGCGTACTTTTCCGGCGCCGTCGAAGCGTACAGATGCTCGTTCAGATTCGACACCAGCCGTGCCGTGGAAACCTCCGGCAGTCCGTGCCCATTGCCCAACGCCTTCTCCATGCAATGCTGCAACTGGCTCCGCATCGCCGATTGCAGCGTCGCCATCAGCAGCGCCGCCGAAATCCCCTTGCCCGCCACGTCGCCGATCGCGATCGCCAGATGCCGGTCGCTCACCGCCTGATAGTCGTAGTAATCTCCGGACACCATCCGCGCGGCATTACACACCGACGCCAGCCGCAGAGTCCCGAGTGCCGGAACCTCCCGCGGATGCAACTGCGATTGCACCTCGCGCGCAATCTCCAGTTCCGCCTGCAGCCTCTGCCGCTCCTTCTCTGATCGCAGCAGCCGCTCCAGATTCTCCGTCATGGCATTGAACGACCGGCCGAGTTCCGCCAGTTGGTCCTGCCCCTTCACCTCGATCCGGTGCGCCAGATCCCCTTCCTTCACCTTCTCCGTGCCCTCGTACAGGTTCTGCAGCGCTCCCGTGATCGCGCGCGTCATCGAAATGCCGACAAAAGCCGCCAGTAATTCGACCAAAATAAAGATAATGGCGATCAGAATCAACAATTCGAGCAGCGACGTCTGCTCCCGCCACTGCTGCTGGTTGAACAGCAGGTTGATCACGCCCGAGATGCGCGTCCGCATTCCCAGCAACGCCGATTCCTCCACTCCCGGCTCGTCCCACACCGAAATCGGCATCGGCAGCCCGTAAAGAATCGTCAAATCCAGAAAGTTGGCCGCGGGTGGAATCCCCGGTCCCGGATCCGCGGGCTCACCCGCCACCGGCGCGTGCAGCCGCACCGGTTCCGTTTGCGACCGGATCGTCTGCATGAAACTCGTCAGGTACACGTCGCCCAGATTCGGCACCAGCCCGCGCAGAAACGACCGGGTCACCGGCGCCAGCACCACCACCTCGGATCGCGGTCCTCCCGCGTGTGCCCACAGATAGAAGTGTCCGTCCTTCACCACCACCCCGGCGCGATCGCCGAATCCTTCGGGCGGCGCCGTGATCGCCGCGTCCTCCGGATAACGCACCTCGCTTCCCCGCGGGTCCCGCACCAGAATCTCCAGCCCCGGAAAGCGCTCCCGGAAGATGAAGCCGGACCGCCGGATCGCCTCCGCCCGCGCATTCACCGGCGCCCGGGCCAGCGCCCCTGCCGTGTTCTGCAGCGAACTCACGCGCCGGTCCATCTCCGCCTTCAGCAGATATGCCCCGATCTGCGAACTCAATACCCATGCGCCGGTCTCCGCGAAGATCGCCAGCAGCAGAATTGGCACCACCGCGATGAAGACATAGCTGACGATCAGCCGGTCCCGGATGTGCCAGATCGCCTGCCGCAGCGCCAGCGTCGCCAGCCTCGCCAGCGCCACGATCCCGAACAGGAACACCGCCGCGAGCGCCACGATCTTCGCCCGTCCGAAGTCGTTGGTTAATTGCAGCGCGCCCAGTGCCGCCAGTGAGAGCAGGAACAGCCGCTCCACCCAGCCCACACGCCAGCCTCGCCGGGGCGCGCGCCGCTCCCAGCGTGGTCCGGTCTCCTCGTCCTGCCGGCGTGTTGCTGCCACTCGTCAGATCCTCGACTTGGCGATGTCCGGTAATTCCTCCGCCGCGCGCACCTGATGCGGCTGGAGATAATTCTCCTCCAGAAACGGCTTCAGACGCGCCAGCGCCGCGGCCGGGGAGTCCGCGAACTCGAACAGTTCCAGATCCTCCCGCGAGATGACGCCGTGTTTGACCATCGCTTCGAAATTGATCAATTCGTTCCAGAAATCCGAGCCGTAGAGAATAATCTGAATTCGCTTCTCCAGCTTCTGGGTCTGCGCCAAAGTCAATATCTCGGTGAGTTCGTCCAGGGTGCCGAAGCCGCCGGGAAACACAATCAATGCCTTCGCCAGATACGCGAACCAGAATTTACGCATGAAAAAATAGTGAAATTCAAAGTTCAGCTCCGGCGTGATATATGGATTCGGCGACTGCTCGAACGGGAGTGCGATGTTGAGACCGATGGTCTTGCCTCCCGCATCCGCCGCCCCGCGATTGGCGGCTTCCATGATTCCCGGTCCCCCGCCGGTGCAGACCACGAACCGCCGCGTGGGCGGCTCCAGCCCGTCGCTCCATTGCGTCACCAGCCGCGCCAGTTCACGCGCTTCGTGGTAATACCGCGCCAATGGGCCGGTTTCCCGGATGCGCGCCGATCCAAAGAAGACGATGGTGTCCCGGATTTTTTCGTGGCCAAGCCGGTCCAATGGCTCCAGATACTCCGACAGAAGCCGCAGGCTCCTCCCCGACCACCCGTCAATAAATGCTTCATTTTTATAGGCTAATGGCGACCGGCCGTTATTCATTCCTTCTCCTTCTTCGCCGCCTGGCTCTCCAATTCCGCCACGCGCTTTTCCAATTGTCGCACTGATTTCAACATCTCCGGAAGACGCGGGTACGCCGTGATCGCCCGCCTCCATTCCCGTGCATCAAACGCCGGCGATCCCGAGACCACCGCCCCCGCCGCCACGTCTCCGCCGATCCCGCTCTGTGCATACACCACCGCGTTCTCGTGAATCGTCAGGTGCCCCGAGATCCCCGCCTGTCCCGCCAGCAGCACGTTCTTCTTCAACACCGTGCTCCCCGCCAGCCCGACCTGCGAGCAGATGATGTTGTCCTCTCCCACCTCGCACGCATGCCCGATCTGCACCAGGCTGTCGATCTTCGCCCCGCGCCGCACGCGCGTCTCTCCCACCGTCGCCCGGTCCACCGACGTCAGCGTCTGGATCTCCACGTCATCCTCGAGCACCGCCGGACCCGACTGCGGAATCTTCTCGTGGCGCCCCTCGGCCGTCTTTGCGAAACCGAACCCGTCTCCGCCCACGACCGCGTTATTCTGCAGGATCACCCGGTCCCCAATCCGGCAGTGCTCGCGAACCACCGCACCCGAATGTGCCAGAAAATCGTCGCCGATCTCCGCGCCCTCATAAATCACCACGTGCGGATGCAGAACCGCCCGCTTGCCGATCTTCACCCGCTCGCCCACCACCGCGTACGCCCCGATCGACGCCCCCTCGCCCACCTCCGCCGTCGCCGCGATCACCGCCGCCGGATGCACCCCCGGCGCCGGCTTCGGCGCCGTGTAGAACAAGCCCAACGCCCGCGCGAAGTCCAGATACGGATTCGCCGAGATCAAACGCGGAATCGCCAGTTCCCCCACACTTTCGTGTACAAGAATCGCGCCCGCGCGCGTCTGTTTTACCTTGTGCGCATACTTCGGATTAGCCAGAAACGTCAGAAGATCGGAAGAGCACA
>DNFG01000022.1 GCA_003487005.1 Bryobacterales bacterium | reverse complement strand
ATGATGCGTCGGCCGACGCATCATCCCCCAACACCACCTCCAGCCGCTCCGCCGGATACTCGAGCCGCGACAACGCCTCCAGCAGCGCTCCACCCCGCTCCTCCTCGTTCCGCATCGGCGCCAGCACCACCACCGCCGGAACCTCCGCCGCCCCCGCCCGCTCCGGAATCCGTCCGAACGCGCTCATCAACGCCACCACCCGCCGCGCCGCGAACACCCCCAACGCCGCCATCGTCAACCACGCCAACACCACCATGCTCATCGCCGCCCCGCCGCCAGCGCCCGTGCTTCTCCCGCCACCCAGGCCGCCAATCCCACTCCAATCACCGGAGCCGCCCCCAACCACCGCCCTCCCCAGCCCGCCTCGATCGCCAGCCGCGCGCTCCGCGCCATCATCAGGCCCCAAGTCACCGGCGACGCGCCCACCCGCAGCGCCCGGTGCACCCCGCTCCAGCCCGATCGCGTCATCCGTGCCTGCGCGGTATCCACCCCACGCTGCCATCGCTCCCTCAAAAAACCCCTCAACGGCGGCGCGTCGTAATGCGTCGTCCGCGCCTCCGGCAAATGCCACAATTCCAGCCCGCGCCCCCGCAACCGGTAGCTCAATTCCGTGTCCCCTTCCCAATAGCGGTCGGGAAACCCGCCCATTTCCAGAAAAAGCGCCCTCGGCAGACAGAAATTCCCCGACGGCAATTGCGAATGGACCTTCGCCCGCCCTCCGCTCAACCACCACCCGTACTTCGTCAAATGCACCGCTCGCGCCCAATACCCCGGCGGCGAATCCACCCCGCCGCCCACCACCACCCGCCCCTCCTGCTCCATTGCCCGCCTGAACCGCTCCAGCCAGTCCGGCTCCGCTGTCATGTCCGGATCCATGAACGCCAGATACCGCCCCTCCGCCATCCCCGCCGCCAGATTCCGCGCCGCGTGCGCGCCCAGCCGCTCGGGATGGTGGTACCATCGTGTCCGGTCATGACGCTTCGCCACGTCTTCCCCGGCCGGGCCCGTCGGGGTGCTGTCCACCAGGATCACCTCGAAGTCCCG
Source organism: Bryobacterales bacterium (assembly GCA_003487005.1). Classification (GTDB taxonomy): domain Bacteria; phylum Acidobacteriota; class Terriglobia; order Bryobacterales; family Bryobacteraceae; genus PNKE01. Next base: position 5,638 of record DNFG01000022.1, on the reverse strand, counting down.
AAAAGTCTGCCCATCCAGGGAATGCAGGCACGCTTCCAGCGTCGCGGCCGAATGGTAACAAGGAATAATGACTGAAATTACTGGCACTGCGAGTCTCTCCGCTTATACCACCCCCAATCCGCACTTGTCAGTCGTCGTTACCGTCGGCGTCCTCCGCCGCCGCGCCCTCCGCTGCATCGACGCCATCCTCGCCCAGCAGGACGCCCCCCCCATGCAGGTCATCGTCGCCGATGTCGACCCCGCCCAGGGCCCCATCGAACGCCCCGGCATCGTCTACCTCCCCCTGCCCGCCTGCGATTCCATCAACCGCGCCAAGGCCGCCGGCGCCCGCCTCGCCGCCGCCCCCGTCATCGCCTTCCTCGAAGACCATTGCGTCCCCGAACCCGGTTGGGCCGCCGCCATCCACCAGGCCTTCCTCGATAACCCCGGCATCGCCGCCGCCGCCTACTCCTTCGGCAACCTCAACCCCGTCAACTGGGTCAGCCGCTCCTTCCTCCTCCTCGCCTACGGTCCCTGGATGGAACCCGCCGAATCCGGCCCCGTCCCCACCCCGTCCTGGATGAATGTCGCCTACAGCCGCGAAGTCCTCGAAAATGCCCCCGATCTCGTCGACTGGATGGGCTGCGAAGGCCTCTTCCTCCACCGCCTCGCCAGCCAGGGCGCCCGCTTCTGGCACGCCGCCGGCGCCCGCGTCCTCCACCTCAACCACCCCTCCCTCCTCGGCAGCGCCAGGGACAGCGCCTGCTGGCAGCGCGTCTTCGCCGCCACCCGCTCCCGCGTCGAACAATGGGGCTGGTTCCGCCGTCTCTTCTACTTCTTCGCCGCCGTCCCCTTGAGCCCCCCCGTCATCACCTACCGCCTCGCCCGCCGCATGTGGGCCCGCCCCGGCTTCCGTGGCCAGCTCCTCTCCGCACTCCCCCTCATCTACTTCGTCTTCACCTGGGGCGCCTTCTCCGAAGCCCTCGGCTACGTCGCCGGCATCGGCGGCGCCGGCCGGAATACCCTCTACATCGAAACCGGCGACCCCCGCGGCGAACCCAGCTGATCTTCGTCCCTGTAAACCTTTCCCTCCGCCACATTGGTTTGACCCGATCCCGCACACCTTCGCGCGTGTTCATCCCGAAGGCTGCTCTGGAACAACTCCTTCGTTCAGCCAATTCCACGGAAAAACAGGTGAATCACCATGAATATGCAAAAAGCCGAAGAACTCGCCTACAAGGTCATCAATGACTATGGCGGCGCGTTCCTCATGGCCCTCGGCTACATCGGCGACCAACTCGGCCTCTTCAAGGCCCTCGAATCCTCCGGCGCCACCACCAGCACCGAACTCGCCTCCGCCACCGGCCTCAACGAGCGCTATGTCCGCGAATGGCTCAAGGCCATGGTCGCCGCCGAATACCTCGATTTCGACTCCAGCACCGGGCGCTACGTCATGACCCCCGCTCAGGCCGCCGTCCTCTCGAACCAGGACTCCCCCCTGTTCGCCGGCGGCGCCTTCAAACTCACCATGCCCACCCTCTACAACGTCCCCCGGATCACGGACAGCTTCCGCAATGGCGGCGGCATCCCCTATTCCGAGATCGGCCCCGACGTCCCTTGCGCCATCGAGCAGGTCTTCCGCCCCGGCTATCTCCACTTCCTCGTCGCCGAGTGGCTCACCAAGGTGCCGGGTCTCACTGAACGCCTGGAACAGGGCGCCAAGGTCATCGACGTCGGCTGCGGACGCGGCCAGTCCACCGTCGCCATGGCCCGCGCCTTCCCCAATTCCCGCTTCCTCGGCATCGACTACCACGCCGGGAGCATCGACGCCGCCCGCGCCCTCGCCCTTCGTCATGAACTCGGCAATGTCCAGTTCCTCGCCGCCCCCGCCGAACAGGCCCTCGCGCAGGGCCACTGCGATCTGATCTGTGCCTTCGACTGCATCCATGACATGGTCCACCCCGTGGCCACGCTCGAAGCCATTCGCGCGGCGCTCGCGCCCGGCGGCGTCTTCGTCTGGGGTGAACCCAATGCCACCCACGAACCCCTCCAGAACCGCAACCCCATCGGACGCCTCTTCCACGCCATCAGCCCGCTCCATTGCCTCACTGTCTCGCTCGCCCACGGCGGCGCGGGCCTCGGCACCGTCATCGGCGAAGCCGGCGCACGCGAACTCGCCCAACAGGCCGGCTTCGCCACCTTCGAAAAGCTCCCCACCAACCACCCCTTTAACCAGTTCTTCGCCTGCCGGCCGAACTGAAACCACACCACACCCTGGGAAATCGGGACAAGAGGCGTCCGAAGCCTCTGCCCCGATTTCCCCCACCGCCGCCACTCAGCCCGGAGATTGTGATAAAGCTGGAAATGTCAGTGGCTTAAAGCGCGATGAAGCTCGTTTCGAAGCTTGGATGTCTGGTCCCACAGTCCATGAACCAGCGAATCAGGTTGGCGAGCAAAGCATTAACGGCATGCCTTCTCTGCATTTTTTTCCTCTGCGAGGCGCTCCAGCTGAACGGGCAGGTACCGCACGAAAGTCCGGTTGAGGAACGTGGGGAGGATCGTCCGTTCAGGTACCCGGCGAGAACACTTTTCAATGAATGGCGATTGATCGACTCCGCTGGCAGGCTCGCCTCGCTGCAGGCCTTCGACGTGCTTGGCTGCTTTCGAGACGGCGTCGGTGTGGCCCGGCGCGATCAGGGCTGGCACGTAATTGACTACGATGGCAACATCCTGTTTTCATTCCCCCGTGGTGGCCAGCCATCGACGGAATGTCCCGCCGAGTCTACAGTCAGGATCGGCACAAATGGCTACCTCGACACACGGACCTGGCAGTTGCATCTGTCGGACTCTGAGTTTCTCGGGCCGTTCCGCGAAGGTCTGGCTGCGATCGAACGCAATCGGCGCTGGGGGTTCATTTCCCCTGACGGCGTGGAAGTCATTGCTCCAGAATTTGATTCTGCCGGCCACTTTCGGGAAGGCACTGCTCCGGTCAAAAGCCAAGGCAAGTTTGGCTTCATCAGCAGGAGTGGCGAGTGGGTGATCCACCCGAGTTTTCGAAGTGCCGATGTCATGAGTGAGGGGAGTGCCGCAGTGGAAAGGCTTGATGGGGCGTGGGGATTCGTCAGCGCCGGCGAGCGCCGTTTCACGCCAGTCATCGGTGCGGTCAAGCTCAAGTCTCTTGCATCTGGACTGGCTGTGTTCACCGGATCTGATGGTCAGTGCGGCTATGTCGACCAGACTGGTTCCATCCGGATCTCAGCGCAGTTCAGCCAATGCGGAGACTTTCAGGAGAACGTTGCGAGAGTGGTGCAGGCCGGTAAATGGGGTCTGGTTGACCGGCACGGCGCGTGGATATCTCGCCCAGCATTCGATGCCATTTCTGAATTCAATGGACCACTCGCCGGTGTAATGAATTGGGTTGTTGACCAGGAAACTTCGGTGCCAACTGTGCGGGGCAGCCATCAAATGACGGTCACTGGCTATATCAACCGTGCAGGAAAGTTGGTATGGTGGGCCGGACGGCCGGTCGATTCTGACCCATAGAGCGATTTCATCAGCAACGGACACTTCCCTGATTCCCATGAAACCCCTCCTTCCCCTCCTCCTCTGCGCCGCGGCCATCGCCCTCGCCGAACCCCCGCGCGCCGTCGAATTGTTTGGCACTTACGGAGTCATGCGCGGCGGCGGCGACGAAGGCTCGGCGGGTTCCGCCTCCACCTGGGGAGGCGCTGCCACCCTCCCCTTCGCTAACCGCTGGGCGCTGGATGTGCAGGCGCTCACCTCGCAATTGAGTGACCGGCCGGACTACCGCCTGCGCCGCGTCCTCCTCTCCCCGGCCCTTCAATACCGGCGCGGCGGCGATCGCGCCTACTGGTTCATCGCCGCCGGCCCCGGCCTGCAACGCGACCGCACCCGCGGCGAATATCAGGCCTTCGTCGGCACGGCATGGCAACCCGTCTCCTTCGATCGCACCGAGTCCGGCCTCACCCTCCACTGGCGAACCGGCGCCGTCTTCCAACCCGCCCCCCGCCTCCTCCTCCGCACCGAATTCTTCTGGGCCAACCGCTACGTCCTCCCCAACCTCGGCCTCGCCCTCTCCCTCGGCCTCCGCCTCGGCCGCTGACACTCTCCCTACCCCCCCGCACAGCCCGCAAGAAACTGTGATAATTGTGGAAAGAATTTCTGCGGAAAGCAAGGAAAGGCATCGAATCTCTGCGAAGTATTACTTGGAGACCACTTCCTTGATTCCACGCGACCCGACGGTACCCAGATCTTGGAGTAGTCGAAATCCAGAGACATGGAGGGATAGTGGAGAGACTCACGGAGTGCATTCAACTACTACGCGAAAAGGGGTACGAAGTTCTTGTCCCCGACGATAAACCCGATTCGCTCCGCGTCACACGCGGCGGCCTGCAAGTTGTCTTGGGAAGCGGCAAGGGCCTAGAAGACCTTGTAGCGGATAGGACGAACATTCGACAGCTGTTTGCTGAGCACAGGCTCAACTCCTGCGCACTCATGACCTTTCGCGATACCGCGGACGGTGACTACATCTCCGCTCGACTTGCATTCCGGGCGGCGTGCTACGAGCAGTTCCTTTGGAGCGCACAGCAGGCAATCGAGAAGTACCTCAAGTGCATCCTCGTTCTGAGGCGTACACCCAGGCCGGAGCCGAACAAACATGGGCACCGTCCCGATATGCAGCATCGTCTCCAGAAGGGAATCGACATGATCGGCGCACAGGCCTTGCAGTTAACGAAGTCGACGTGCGGGTTCATCAAGTATCTTGATGCAACTGCGCTCGGAGCCCGCTATTTCGAGATTTCCCTGGTTGCGAAGGGCAACGAACATCACCTGCTTGACCGGGCGGTGTGGGAACTGCGACGCTACTGTACCCCATCCGAGGATTACTCGTGCGTACACCTGACTGAAGGTGAACTGCCTCCGAAGATTCGGTTGAACGGTCGTCTGGAGCGAGTGATCGACAATCCGAAGCATCCTGGACGTGAAGCTCTGCTCTGGCAGAACGCCTTCTTCGGCCGCCGGAATCGGAGGCGTGTCGGAAAGCCTCGTTGGGGTGTATCGATGAAGAATTCATCGCTATTCATTTGGCCCCAAGTTACCAAGGAATTTTTGAAGTATGCCCAGCTCACCAAAGAGGTCGTGCGCGCATATGAGGAGTTGGCGAAGTCAAGGAGCGACCAAAGTGTGGCACGGAAGCGCAAACAGGATAGCTCCATTGCCGATCAAGGCGAAATTGGCTAGCCGGCGAACTGGAGTCTGAGCCCGACCCGGTCATCTGCCGAGTCTGGGCCGGACAGGTTATGGAATGGCCAGGAAATCAGGCGTCTAGTCAAGTGCTCTCTCCCGCCCCCCTACCCCCGAACCGCCTCACCAGCAGCCGCACCGCCCCGCAACAGACCCGCCGTGCTGAGGTCTTCATCCACATCCGGCCAGTGAATCCCATAGCCCGCCCCGCTGATCCTCCAGTTCGCCCGTTGCTCCGCCGTCGCACGCAACAGCCGGGCGAACCAGACGATCGGCACGATGATCGTCCGCCCGTCCTCGAGATCCACCACCAGGGTGTCCTCCGTACAGTGATCTCCACGGGCGCGTTCACCTGCAACCATCGCCCCCCCCTACCGCAGCGGAATCACCGCTT
>DNFG01000403.1 GCA_003487005.1 Bryobacterales bacterium | reverse complement strand
AAATCAGCTTCGCCGGGCTCAGTCTGGTTGCTCCGGGCAAGAATCAGTACAAGTACCGGCTCATCCCTTACGATTCAGAATGGGTCTCTGCCGGCAACCGCCGCACGGTTTACTTCACGGGCCTCCCCCCGGGGGAATACCGGTTCCAGGTCATCGCCGCGAATCCGGATGGTGTCTGGAATGAAATTGGGGGAGAGGTTTCTTTTGAGGTGGCGCCGTACCTGCACCAGACTGCGGGCTTTGCCGCTGCCGTGCTGCTGGGGGGAGGTTTGCTGGTCTGGGGTGGACACCGGGTGAGGATGAGGCGGCTGGTCCGGTTGAATCAGGAGTTGGAGACGAGAGTTGAGGAGCGGACGGCGCGCCTGGCGGAAACCAATCGCGAGATGCGCGGGCTGATTCAGGAACTGGATACGGCGCGCACCCGGGCCGAGACGGCATCGCGAGTCCGCAGCGAGTTCGTGGCGAATGTGAGTCACGAATTGCGGACGCCGATGAATGGAATCATGGGCATGGTGGGATTGACGCTCGATACGGACCTGAGTGCGGACCAACGAGAATGCCTCCAGTTAACGCAGGAGTCCGCCCAATCCCTTCTGTTGCTGCTGGACGACATTCTCGACTTCTCCAAGATCGATGCGGGCCGGATGGAGATTCAGGAAGTGCCGTTGAACCTGGCGCAGTGTATGGATGGGGCGCTGCGCATCATGAGACCTCGGGCCCGGGCGAAGGGACTTGAACTGGAATGGAGGGTGGATGCCGCCCTGGTCCGCCCGCTCCTTGGCGACGAGGCGCGGGTGCGTCAGGTGATGCTGAACCTTGTCGGCAATGCCATCAAGTTCACCGAAAGCGGCCGCGTGAGTGTCGATGCCACGATGGCGGAGGAGACGGACGCGGAGATCCGCGTCCACATCGCCGTGCGCGACACAGGGATCGGAGTCCCCGCCTCCGAACTGGCCTCGATCTTCGAGCCGTTCCGGCAGGCGGACAACTCCACAACCCGGCGTTTCGGAGGGACCGGTCTCGGCCTGACCATCAGCGCCCGGCTGGCCGAGGCCATGCACGGGCGGCTCTGGGCCGAGAGTCAGGAAGGGGCAGGCAGCACATTCCACTTCGAAGCGCCATTCCGGAAGGCTGCGGATCGTGCGGAGGAGGATCCGCCGCGGCCGGTTGAACCGATGGCCACCGAATTGCTTCCGCTCATGGTGCTACTGGCCGAGGACAACCAGATCAACCAGAAGGTGGCCGTGAGGCTTCTGGAGCGCCAGGGCTGCCGGGTCGATGTTGCCAACGACGGCCGCGAGGCGGTCGAACTCAGCCAGAAGCGCGACTACGACGTCGTTTTGATGGACCTGCAAATGCCCGGGATGGACGGGTTGACCGCCGTGGCCGCGATTCGCGAGCGCGAACGCACTTCCGGTGGGCACGTGCCCATTATTGCGCTCACCGCCCATGTGATGGCTGGCGACGAGGCCCGTTGCCTGGCCGCCGGTATGGACGGGTACGTCTCAAAGCCAGTCAGCCAGGAACGACTGACCGAGGCTCTGGCCTCCGTCAAGGCTCGGCGCAGGCAAGGCGGCAATGGAAATGCGAGCCCGCGCAGTCAGCCTCGCCGGCCATGAATGTGAAACGGCACGTAATATCGAGGGTCGTCGTCGCGGGAGACGAGCGTGAATCCGGCATCGCGCAGGAACTGCTCGACGAAGGCCCGGGTGCGGAAATCCTCGCCTTCGCCGCGGTCTGCGCGGAAATCATGCGCGCAGATGCAGGCCCACTGGACCCGCTTCATGGCTTCCTTCATGCCGGGTAGCGCGAAACGTTCGGCGCCCTCGATGTTCATTTTGAGGAAGTCGATCTTCTCGATGCCGTGGCGGCGGCAGAGAGCGTCGAAGGTGATGCCCTCCACCGGATGCGAAGTCGGCGATGCCGTGCCCTCGCGGACGTAGTTGGATTCCCAAACCGGCAGCGTCTCGATCTGGAACTGCCCCGGTTTGTCGAGGCACGCCAGATTCAGGCAGGTGACATTCCTGAGTCCATGCTCATCGCACAACGCGGTCAGGGCGGCGAACGACTCCGGATGCGCTTCGATGGCCCAGACGCGGCCCGCCGGACCGACGGCGCGGGAGAAGGCATAGACGTCCTCGCCGCGCCCAGCCCCTACGTCCACAATGACGTCACCTGTGTGCGGTTTGTACACGTGGAACCAGTAATCGTTGGCGTCGCGCAGGTATTTCGCGAGCCGCTCCTCGGGCGACAGCGGCGGCTTAGGCGTCGACATGATCCGAGAAGAAGTGGTCGATCGATGCGCGCATCTGCGCCGAAACCGATTCGGGCAGCTTCTGCATCTCTTCACGCGAAAGCGGCTTGAATGCCTTGGCGACCCGGATATTCTCTTCGAGGTACTCGAGTTTGGGCATTCCGCAAACGGCGGCAGAAACGGGCAGCGACATCGCGTAGCGCATCAGCATCTCGATGGAGGCCGCCGGCAGCAGTTTGTCCTGCGCGAACACCTTCATCGCGGTCAGGCCCATGTTCTTCTTGAGCGCCACCGGCATGGCGATCCGTTCAAAGCCCGAGGCGCCCGTCTGCCCCTCGCCGATCCGGTTCGACGGCGCGGAATTGCCGATCTGTCCGATGTTGAGCGCCATCTGGACCGAGTCCAGGTCATGCCGCTCAAGCATGGTCTTCGTGACCTGCGGATTCGTGTGCGAAGTCACGCCGATGAAACGCGCCACTTTCTGTTCGCGCATCTGGTAGAGCACATCGAGAATGTTGCCCTTGGCCTCGACCTCCGCCAGATCTTCTTCGCTGCCCAGGGCATGGATATGCATCAGATCAACCTGCTGTGTGCCGAGCAGTTTCAGGCTGCGCTCAATCTGCCGCTTGGCTTCGTCGCCTTTCCGCGGGGTGATCTTGGTGACCAGAAAGAAGTTCTTCTTGTGGGTCTTCAGGTATTCGCCGACCCAAGTCTCGCTCTGTCCGTCTCCGTAGCTGGCGGCGGAGTCCACATAGTTGATCCCGGCCTTCAATGCGCGATCGAGCGCCTCGAGGCCCTTGTCGAGATCCTTGTACATCAGCCAGCGCGAGCCGGCTCCGAGGGCCAGCAGGGACACGCGCTCGCCGGTCTTGCCGAGCGTGCGCATCGGCATGCCGGTCTTCGGGTCCTGCGCGGTGGCCACTGCCTGCGCGGCAAGCGCGGAGAGCGCGGCCCCTTCGAGAAAATTGCGTCGGGTGAGACTCATCGGCGAAAAGCTCCTTGCCGGTATGGTATCGCAGGTGCTACTCGCCCAGAAGGTGCAGGACGAGTGACCGCCGGTGAGGCGCCGCGCGGTGCTCGAACAGGTAGATGCCCTGCCAGGTGCCGAGAACCGGGTGGCCGTCCATCACCGGAATGCTCAACTGCACGCCGGTCAGCGCGCTGCGGATGTGAGCAGGCATGTCGTCGGGACCCTCGATCGTGTGGACATAGAGCCGGTTGTCCTCCGGCACAAGCCGCTCGAAAGCCGCCTCCATGTCCGTCTGCACGTCCGGGTCCGCATTCTCCTGAATCACGAGTGAAGCCGACGTGTGCCGGCAGAAAATCGTCAGCAACCCGGTCCCGATTTGAGAGGAACGAACCCACGCAACCACTTGTGGTGTGCATTCGTACAATCCTTTACCTCGGGTTTGCAGGTGAATCGTCTCGACCGCCTGTCTCATGCGAACCCCTACTCCACCGTCACGCTCTTGGCCAGATTCCGGGGCTGATCGACATCGCAGCCCCGCCGGACCGCAACATGATACGCCAGCAACTGGAGCGGCACGACCTCCAGGACCGGCAGCAGCAACTCCGGCGCCGGAGGCAGCCAAATGGTCTGGTCCGCCGTGACTTCCACCTCCACGCTGCCCTCGGTGGCCAGCGCGATCACCCGTCCGCCGCGCGCCTGGACCTCGCGGATGCTGCTGAGAGTCTTCCCGTAGCGCAGGCGGGAGCCCTCGTCCCGCGGATCGTGAGCGGCCACCACCACCGTCGGCAAATCTTCATTGATCAGCGCGTTGGGCCCATGCTTCATTTCGCCGGCCGGATAGCCTTCGGCGTGAATGTAGGAGAGCTCCTTCATCTTCAGGGCGCCTTCGAGGGCCATGGGATAGTGAATTCCGCGTCCCAGAAAGAGAAAATCCGTGGCGCGATGATACCGGTCCGCCAAGGCGGCGTACTCCCGGTCATCCGCCAGCACCGCCTCCAGCATCTCGGGAATCCGCAGCAATTCCTGGGTCCATTGCTGAGATTCATCCCCGGTCACTCTTCCCCGGACTTGCGCCAGAAACAGCGCGAACACGAGCAGGGCCGTCAACTGCGTGGTGAAGGTCTTGGTTGAGGCCACGCCAATCTCCGGACCGGCGTGAGTCAACAGGGTCCCCGACGCCTCGCGCGACAGCATGGATCCCATTGCGTTACAGATCGCCAGGGTCGGCGAACCCAGTTGTCGCGACTTCCGCAGAGCGGCGAGCGTGTCGGCGGTTTCGCCCGACTGCGAAACCAGAACTGTGAGCGTTTCGGGCCCCAGGATGGGATCCCGGTAGCGGAATTCCGAGCTGTAATCGACATGCGCCGGAACCCGGGCCAGTTTCTCGATCATGAACTTGCCCGCCAGCGCGGCGTGCCACGATGTGCCGCACGCCACCAGGCGCACACTCGTAAACTTCTCGAACTCCCCGCGCCGGATATCGAGTTCATCCAGAAACACCAGCCCGGACTCCTGCCCCACGCGCCCCACCAGAGTGTCGCGCACCGCGCGCGGCTGTTCGTAGATCTCCTTCAGAGTGAAGTGCCGGTAGCCGCCCTTTTCGGCCATGATCGGGTCCCAAAGCACCCGTGCCATCTGGCGCTTGACCGCCCGCCCGTCGAGATCGGTCAGGTAGACTTCCTCCTCTGTCAGTACGGCCACGTCGCCGTCGTCCAGGAAGCACATGTCGCGCGTGTGGTTCAGGATCGCCGGTACATCCGAGGCCACGAAGTTCTCGCCTTCGCCCAGGCCGATCACCACGGGCGGCCCCTGCCGCACCGCCACGATCTTGCCGGGTTCCCGCGACGAAATCGCGGCAAAGGCGTACACCCCCTGCAATTCGCGCGCCGCCGCGCGAACGGCGTCCTCCAGCGATCCGCGGTAATGCTCCTCGATCAACTGCGGAATCACCTCGGTGTCCGTGTCGGTTACAAATGGCCGTCCTGCTTTCTCCAGCCGTTCCCGCAACTCGAGATAGTTTTCCACGATCCCGTTATGGACGACCGCCACCCGCCCGCCGGAGTCCTGATGGGGATGCGCGTTCTGTTCCGTTGGCCGCCCGTGGGTCGCCCAGCGTGTGTGGCCCAGCCCATAACCGCCCTCGATCGGATTCAGCCGGACCGCCTCTTCCAGGTTGTGCAACTTCCCCGGCGCCCGCCGGACGGTCAGCCGGCCTTCGCCGTCCACCACTGCCACGCCCGCGGAATCGTAGCCTCGGTATTCCAACCGGCGCAGGCCTTCGAGCAGAATCGGCACGGGCCTGCGCCCGCCCACGTAGCCGATGATTCCACTCATCCGCGCGGCCCTCCTTCCGTCGCTAGTCCACCAATTCCACCCGGTAATCTTCAATTACCGGATTGGCCAGAACATCCTGCGCCACCTGGTCCAGCAGTGTGCGCGCCGCCTCCACGGCTACTCCTTCCCCCAACTCCACCTCGAAAAACTTGCCCTGCCGCACTTCCGCAATCTCGGGGTGTCCCATCGACGCCAGCGCCCGCTGAATCGTCTGTCCCTGCGGATCGAGGACCGTCCGCTTCAATGTCACGTAAATTTTTGCTTTCATCTCGGGTACCTCTCCAAGAATACCGGACTTGCGCCCCGCGAAACCTCCTCCCTCCCGGCGGCATCCCTTAAGAGTTATGACTCTTCGTTCCGCTCTCGGTACCCTCGCGCTGCTGCCGGCCCTCGCTCTGGTCTCCCAGGCGGGCGAGCCCACGCCTGGCGTGAAGCTCTTTCACGAAAACAAGTTCAGTGAAGCGGAAAAGGCGCTCCGCGCCGAACTCTCCGCCCATCCCGATCACCCCGATGTCGCCGCCCACCTTGCATTGGCCCTGCTCCGTCTCAACAAAGGGGACGAAGCCCGCGCCGCAGCGGGAAAGTCCGTCGAAATTGCCCCCGCTCAGGCTGTCACCCAGCTGGCCGCCGCCGAAGTTGCCGCGGAGCAGAACCGCCCCGATGATGCCGCCCGTGCTCTCGCCGCTGCCGAAGAGGCCGATCCCAAACACCCGCGTCTGCCCTACGTGCAGGGCCTTCTGAAGGTCGTCAAGAAGGACTTCCGGGGCGCCGCCGAGGATCTCGAAGCCGCGTGTCAGAAGGAACCCGGCAACGCCTACGCGCACTACTACGCCGGCCTCGCCTACAACCAGGTGAAACGCCCTGACCGGATGGTCAGCCACTTCGAGACCTTTCTCAAACTCGCGCCCACCGCTCCCGAAGCCGCCCGTGTCCGCTCCGTCATGCGCACCGTCCGCTGATCCGCGCTAAAACGGATATAGATTGAGGCGGCTTCTTCGAATCTCGGGTTGGACCCTTGGCGTTCTGCTGCTGCTCCTGCTGGCGGCGGTCAGCGCCTTGCACGCTCCCGCTGCGCGCTACGCGCTGTTCCACCAACTGCAGGAGATGCTGCGCGAGCAGGATGTGGATCTGCGCCTCGGCACACTGGACTACAGCCTTCCGGCTCTGACCGTCTGGATCGGTGGCCTCGAAGTCCGGGCGGTCAGCCAACCCGATCTGCCTCCACTCCTGACCGCCCGGAGCGCGGAGCTCAGCCTGCGCTGGCGCTCCCTCTGGTCTGACGAGATCGATATCGAGCGTTTCCTCGTGGATCGCCCCAACGTCACTCTCGTCTTCACGCGCGATGGCGCCTCCAACATCCCCCGGATCCCCGAATCCGATCCCCCTGACCCCGATGTGCCCACGCTGCCCATCTGGCGAGCTTCGCTCGTCCGGTTTAGCGGCGGAGCCCTCGTCATCCGCGACGAGGCGAACGATTTCCATGCATCCGCCCCGGAGTGGCTGCTCAGCCTGACCGGCGAGGACCTCTACTTCGGCAACCAGCAACCCGGCGAAATCCGCCTCCGGGAAGACGGCGCCACGCTGCGACACCTCTTCCTCCAGGGCCGTCTGGAACCCGAACCCCTCGCTTTTCGCGATACCCGCTTCAATGTCGAAGTCGATCTTTCGCCCACTACCCCGGGCCGCCTCGCTCTGACCGGCGAAATCGAAGGTCCCGAAGTCCGCGCCCGCCTCGCGGGCGATGCGTTCGACTTGAAGCTCGATTCATCGCTCGAATGGCAAGTGGATGACAACCGCCTGCACCTCCACGGACTCAATCTCCAGAGCCCTTACGGCACCCTTGACGCCCAGGGCTCCGCCGCTCTCACCGAGGCCGCCGGCCAGTCCACCTTCACCGCCAAGGCCGTCCTCGATCGCCAACTTCCCCTGAAGATCCGCGCCCTCCTCGCCGCCGAAGCCACCTTCCCCGCTCTCGATTTCGAGAAGGCCGAGGCCCGCGCATGGCTCACCGCCGATGCTCGTGAATTCGAGGGCGTCCGTCTTTCCGGCCAGGCCTCCATGGATGCCACCCGCCGCCTCGGAGGCACGTTCCTTCTGGCTGTGCCTTCTCTCGGCGCTGTCGACAGCACCCTCCGTGGCGACGCCCGTCTCCACGCCCGCCTCGGCGGAACCGTGGAAGACCCCCGCCTCCAGGGCTCCCTCGAAGGCCGCAATCTCGGCGCCGGTCCGGTCGAAAACGCCTCGCTTGACGCCACCCTTGCCGCCTCGCTCAGGGCCATCGAAGTGCCCGAACTCCTGCTCGCCTGGCGCGATCAGCTTGTGCGCGGAAATGGCGTTTTGAACCTCGAAAGAACCACTCCGGAGCTCATTTTCGATGCAAAGAGCGACCATTTCGCGCTCGAAAACACGCTTCCCGGTCTCGACGTGCATGACCTCCCCGTCCGCGGCGCCTTCGACCTCGCTCTCCACGCCGAAGGCCCCATCGACCACATCGCCGCCACCGCCACCCTCCACGCCACCGGCCTCGAAGCCTACAAGGAACCACTCGGCGCCTTCTCGCTGAACGCCGCTTTCCTGAACAATCGCCTCACTCTTCAAGAAGCGCGCCTCGATAAACCTGGCAGCGAACCGCTCGTCCTGGAAGGCGAATTCGACCTCGCCGCCCAGTCCTATCGCTTCGCTCTCCGCGCTCCCTCCTTGCGCCTCGAACACCTCGAACTCCCTGAAAACCTCCCTGTGCGCGGAGTTCTCGCCCTCAATGCCGAGGGCGCCGGAACGGTCGAAGAGCCCGCACTGCAACTGAGCGCCTCCGCCGCCTCGCTCCTCGTCAACGACATCGACCTCGGCGCCATCAACACCTCCGCCCGTCTCGCCAACCGGGAGGCGCGCATCGATGTCGAGGCCCCGCGTTTCGCCTCCCGTGGCCACCTCCGGGCGGGAATCGATGCCCCCTTCCTTTCGTCGTTCGCTCTCGAGTCCGCCGGCGCCGATCTCGCCGTCCTCCCTCTTCCGGAGGACCTCCCCCTCGCCGGCAGGATCCGCGCCGCGCTCACCGGCGCGGGTCCTCTCGAATCCCCCGAGAAGCTGAACGCCCGGCTCACTCTTGAACCGGAATCGCTCCGCTATCACGGCGAACCCATCACGACCAATGGCCCTGTCGATATCGAACTCTCCGCTCTTCGGTTCCGCGTCCACCAGGCCGAAATCCGGACCGCGGGCGCCCAATTTTCGCTGTCCGGCGAATTCCCCCTCGAAGAGAAAGCCATCCCCGGAGACCTCCGCCTCTCCGCCACCGCCGACCTCTCCGCTCTGCCGAAGTTTGTTCCCGACTGGCCCGAAACCCAACAAATCACCGGCCAGATTGCCCTCAACGGCGCTGTCCGCGGCACCCTCGAAAAGCCTGTTCCTGAATTGACCGCCGCTCTGATCGGCGGCCGTTTCGCCTCGGACGGTCTCAATCCCGTAACGGATCTCTCTCTCGAACTCTCTCTCCGCGACAATTTCATTCAACTCACACGACTGGCCGGCGAATGGGCCGGAGCCGCACTCTCCGGCACCGCCTCCTCCCCCTTCCCCCTGACCAAACAAGGCCCGCCAGCCAAGGCCGAAATCGCTATCACCGGTCTCAATCCCGCCCGCATCCAGGGCGCTCCGGAAACCACTTCCGGGCTACTCTCCCTCCGGCTCATCGCCGAAGCCACCGCCCCAGAACTGGAAGCCGTCCGGGCCGCGCTCACCTTCGACGAACTCCGCCTCCGCCTCTCCGATATCCCCGTCGCCCAACAGTCCCCCTCCACGATTCGCCTCGACCGTGGCGAAGTGACTGTCGACCAGTTCACCCTCACTGGCCCCGGCACCGAACTCCGTCTCGCTGGCCGAGCCTCCCTGCTCGACCAGCCGACCGCCGATTTCCGCCTCGCCGGCCGCCTCGAGACCGGACTCCTCGCCACCCTGCTCGCCCCCTTGCGACTCCGTGGTCCCGCCTCCCTCGATTTCACTGCGAGCGGGCCGCTGGACAGCCTCAAGACCGCCGGTTTTCTCGAACTCAACGGCCTCGAATTGAACTTGCCCGAGCCTCGCCTCGCTGCGGAAGCCGTAAATGCCCGCCTCGACTTCGACGGCGACCGCGTCCGCCTGAACCGCCTTGACGGCCTACTGAATGGCGGCAAACTCTCCGGCTCCGGCGCCACCCAACTCAAGGATGGCTCCCTCGGCGAAACCGACCTGCAACTCAACGCCAGCGGCGTCTACCTCGATTACCCGGCCGACTTCCGCACCGTCTCCAATACCGCCCTCCGGTTCCGCAATGACGGCCAGGGCTTCCTGCTTTCGGGCAATATCGATATCGTCGAAGGCGCTTTTCGCGAACTGCTGACTCTCGAAGGCGGCCTCCTCGCCTACCTCAACTCCGGCCAGGGCGTCGACCTCACCGAAGACCGGAGCGAACTCCTCGAGCGAACCCGCCTCGACCTCAACCTCAAGACCACCTCGCCGCTTCTCATCAACAACAACCTCGCCCGGGCGGAAGTCAACACCGATCTCCGCGTTGTCGGCACCCCATACCGCCCCAGTCTTCTCGGCCGCATCGAGATCGAGGAGGGCGGGGAACTCTACCTTGCCGAGCGCACCTACCCCATCGAACGCGGCCGCATCACCTTCACCAACGAACAGCGCATCGAACCCTCGCTCGACATCCTCGCCCGCACCCGGGCCGGCGGCCTCGACATCACCCTCCAGGTGGAAGGCGGCGGCGCCGAACGTCTCGAAACCCGCCTCACTTCCGATCCGCCCGAACCCGAGCCCGACATCATCGCCGTCCTCATCACGGGCCGCCCGCTCGAGGAAATCCGCGGCTCCGACGCCTCCACCCTCGCCAGCCGTCAGGTCCTCAGCTATCTCGCCGGCAGCCTCGGCGGCCGCTTCACCCGCGAGATCGAACGCGCCACCGGCCTCTCGAAAGTCCGCGTCGAACCCGACCTGATCGCCGCCGAATCCAATCCCACGGCCCGTCTCACTGTCGGCCAGGACATCACCCGCGATGCCCGCCTCATCTACTCGATGAACCTCGCCAATGGCGGCGATCAGGTCTGGGTGGCTGAGTATGATCTCACCCGCCGGTTCATCACCCGTGGCATCAAACAAGTCGACAATACATACCGGTTTGAGTTCCGCCACGATATCCGCTTCGGTGGTGACCCCAGCCAGCGCCGCCAGCAGCGCGTCGAGCGCCGCGTCGGCGAAGTCGCCCTCTCCGGCAACTCCCTCTTCCCGGACGACCGCCTCCGCAAGCGCCTCAAGGCCCGTCCAGGCCGTCGCTACGACTTCTTCAATATCCGCCAGGGCCTTGATCGCATCACGAAGGATTACGACAAGCGGGACCACCTCGAAGCCCGCCTCCGCCTCGAACGTACCGTCCGCGAGGGAGAGGTCGACCTCGCCCTCGCCGTCGACGAAGGCCCCCGCGTCCTGCTTCAGTACGAGGGTTACCAGCCCCCGCGAAAGATCCGAAAGCAGGTTCGCGAACTCTGGCGCGACGGCGTCTTCGATGGGCAGCGACTCGACGAAACCGCCTCTTTCCTCCGTGAAACCCTGGTCCGCCGCCGTCACTTCGAGGCAGTTGTGGAAGCCGAAGTCGCCGAGACAGAACCCGGCCTTCGTACGGTCACCTTCAGAGCCGAACCCGGCGTCCGCTACCGCAAACCCGAACTCCTTTTTGAGGGCAACGCCGCACTGTCTGCCAAACAACTCGCCGCTGCGATCGACAAGTCCAAACTCCGGCCGATTCTCTTTCTCGAACCTGGCCGCGTCACTGACCTCGTCCGCGGTGTCTATCGCGAGAAGGGCTACCTCGATACCGCCACCCCGGCCCCGCGCGTCGAGTTCGATCGCGGCGCTGCCCGCGCCACCGTCACCGTCATCGTCGAGGAAGGCCCTGCCTTCTCCGTCGGCGAAATCCGGCTTGCCGGCAACCAGGCGCTCAAGTCCGAGTCCCTGATCGAAAAGATGCCCCTCCGTGGTGGAGCCTCGTATACACCCGCCCTCCGCCAGGAATCTCTCGACCGCGTTCTCGATGCTTACCAGTCCTCCGGCTACACTGCCGCCCAGGTCGAGACCCGGGTCGTCCGCGCCGCCGAACCCGGTCGCGTCGATCTCGAAATCGCCATCGAGGAAGGCCCCCAACAGGTGGTCGAAAGCCTCGATGTGGAAGGCGAACGGGCCGTCAGTGAAAGATTGATCCGCTCTCAACTGGCTCTGAAACCCGGCGACACCGTCGATCCCTCCAAGGTCAGCCTCTCTCGCCGCCGCCTCTATGCCACCGGCGCTTTCGCCCTTGTCGATATCGAACGGATTCCCGTCTCCAATGGCGCCGCGCCGGGCAGCGGTCAGCAACCCATTCGCCTTCGCGCACGCGTTCGCGAAGTCCAGCCCTTCGACCTCCGCTATGGCGCCTATTTCGATACCGACCGCGGCCCTGGCGCTGTCGTTGACATCACGAATCGCAATTCACTCGGCTCGGCCCGGACCTTCGGCTGGCGCGGCCGTCTTGACGGCGAGATCCGTGAGACCCGGTTTTTCTTCTCCCAACCACTGCTGCAGCGCCTCCCGCTCCAGACCCTCGCCACCACCTATCTGCGCAGGGAAATCCTTCCTGACTTCATCAACGACCGCGCCGGCGTCTCTGCCCAGCAGGAATTGCGTTTCCGCCAGCGCTACACCATGAACTACGGCTACCGGCTTGAGAACGTCCACACCTACGACCGCGTTCCCGATCCCTTCTTCCCCTTCGACATCTCTCTTCGCGTTGCCCCTCTCACCTGGACTCTCAATCGCGAATCCCGCGACGACCTCCTCGACGCCACCCGCGGATCCTTCACCTCCCACTCGCTCGAGTACGCCCCCGCCGGACTGGGGTCACAACTCAACTTCATCCGCTATTACGGCCAGTTCTTCAAATACGTCCCGCTCACCAAACCCGCGGAAATCCCCCTTGGCGGCGGCATCCAGCGTTCCCGGTTCGTTTATGCCGGAGCCCTTCGCGTCGGCCTTGCCCGCGGCCTCCGCGGCCAGGAACTCGTCCGCAGCGAACGATTCTTCACAGGCGGCGGCACCACCCTCCGCGGCTTCGCCCTCAATACCGTCGGACCCACCGACTTCTTCGGCGACGCCACTGGCGGCAATGCCCTCCTCCTCGTCAACAACGAACTCCGGTTCCCTCTCGTCAGCCTCTTCGAGGGCGTCGCTTTCTCCGATATCGGCAACGTCTTCCCCTCAGCCCGCGACCTCAGCCTCCGCGACATCCGCAAGACCACGGGCGCCGGGCTTCGCGTCCGGACCCCCTACTTCCTCCTCCGCTTCGACTACGGCTACATTCTCGATCGCCGACCCGGCGAACCCCGCGGCGGGTTCTTCTTCTCTATCGGTCAGGCGTTCTGATCCTTTCCGCCTCTTCCTCCATCTCGTGTTCCCGGCAAAGTTTGTCGATCTGGTCCGGTTCCAGATCCACCTTCAGCAAGCCGCAATGCCCCCCGCCGGCTCTCTTTTGGTGGTGCCGGCACGTCCGGCACTGGCCGAATCCGCGGTATCCCCCCCGCCCCAGCAATCGGTGCAGCACCTTCTCCAATTCCGCCGCCAGATTCTCATCCTCGCCGCCCGCCTCCACCCAGAGCGCAGGGGGACTGAATTCCGCCACGGCCTTCAATCCGCGCCCGGTCAGCCCCAGATGAACAACCCGCCCGTCCCATTCATCCTTCGTTCGTTGCAGATAGCCGCTCCGCTCCAGCCAGAGCAGGCGTTGCGACATGTTTCCCTTGGATAGGCCAAGATACTCCCCCACCGACTGCGGGGTGTCGCTGAACCGGTTCGC
Organism: Bryobacterales bacterium; assembly: GCA_003487005.1. GTDB lineage: Bacteria > Acidobacteriota > Terriglobia > Bryobacterales > Bryobacteraceae > PNKE01. The sequence goes on along the minus strand of DNFG01000403.1, from coordinate 1,700 downwards.
CCGCGCCAGGTATCCCAAAGCCTGAAGATGGACCGGCTCAAGTCCCGCGGAACCCGCCTCGCGGCGCTGCTCCGATCGAAGAAGCGCCGAAATTCTTTCCAGGAGAACGAAGGTGCGATTCATCATTGACATCCATATAGTATCGCAAGTAAACTATTAAATAGTATCGCAACGATACTATTAGAGAGGAGAAACGCTCCATGAGCCAAGACAAAGCCGTTTTTTATCATGCAGGCTGCCCCGTCTGTGTCGCCGCCGAACAGCAGGTCGCCCAGTCCCTGGATCCCACCCGATTTGAGGTCGAAATCGTCCACCTCGGCAACGCCCGACAGCGCATTTCCGAGGCGGAAGCGGCCGGAGTGAAATCCGTACCCGCCCTCGTCCTCGCAGGCCAGACCTTCCACATCAATTTCGGCGCCTCCCTGGCCGATTTGAAGGGCTGAATCAGGCTTCCTGCCAGTGGGCCGGCCCCCCGCTCCTCCCAACCGTTTACCATGGAAGGGTCAGGAGGCCGGCCATCGTCAAAATCTGCGTGCTCGCCAGTTCCAGCGCGGGCAATTGCATCTATGTTTCCACCCCGCAGGCGCGGATCCTCATCGATGCTGGCATCAGCCGCAAGCAGACCCTGGAACGTCTCGCCGCCGTCGGCGAAGACCCGGACCGCCTCGACGCCATCTTCATCACGCACGAACACTCCGACCACATCAGTGGACTCGCCCCCCTCGTGAAGGGTTATGCCGCCCGCGGCCGTCAACTCCCCATCTTTCTGACCCATTTGACCGCCCGCGAGATCGATTTGAACGGCTTTAATCCCGACCTCCGCCCCTTTCAGGCCGGCGCCTGCATCGAATTCGCCGGTCTCAAGATCCAGAGCTTCACCATCCCCCACGACTCTGCCGACCCCGTCGGCTACACGGTTTCCTCTGGCAGCGCCAAGATCGCCATTGTCACCGACCTCGGCTATATGCCCGATTCCATTAAGTGGCATCTCCACGGCTGCCAGGCCATCCTGCTTGAATCCAACCACGACCCCTCGATGCTCCAGGTCGGACCCGTTCCGTGGTCCGTAAAGCAGCGGATCCTCTCTCGCAAAGGCCACCTCTCCAATGCCGCAGCCTGCGAATACATCGCCACAGATCTGCCCGCCGAGGTCGAGACCCTGATCCTCGGCCACCTGAGCGAGAACCACAATGTGCCCTTTCTCGCCGAACATGATGCCCGCGAGGCCCTCGCCCGCCGCGGACTGTCCCCCCACCTTGCCGTGGCTGAACCCCGCAAGCTGGGTCCATTATTTCAATTGTAGGAAATCGAGATGATTGCACGCTATACCCGCCCCCAGATGGGTCAAATCTGGAGTGACGAAAACAAGTACCGGCAGTGGCTGAACGTCGAACTCGCTGCCGCGGAGGCGCTCAGCGAACGTGGAGAGGTCCCCCCGGAGGCTGCTCGCGACCTGCGCCAGCATGCCGACTTCGACGTCGGGCGTATTTTCGAAATCGAAAAGGAAGTCCGCCACGACGTCATCGCTTTTACCACGGCAGTCGCCGAAGTCATGAAGGCAAAGGGCGTCGGAGAGTCCTCGCGGTGGCTTCATTACGGCATGACTTCTAATGATGTAGTAGATACTGCTCAAGCCCTCCAACTCAAAGAATCATCGGCACTTCTGCTCGCCGGACTGCGCGAACTTCTGGATATCCTCG
>DNFG01000405.1 GCA_003487005.1 Bryobacterales bacterium | reverse complement strand
CCGAACTCTACCCCCTTTCCCTCCACGTTGGAAATAAAGGGGATAGGAAACTATTGGGTCCCCGGCACCAATTTATCGTTTGGTTATCAATAGGGGGTGGGGGGAGGGCAAGCTACACTAGGGAAAGCACATGATGAAACACGAGAGCGGCCGGATTTATGGGACGACGATTCTGTGTGTGCGGCGGGGCAGCAAGGTGGTGATGGCCGGGGACGGCCAGGTGACGCTGGGGAGCGAGGTGCTGAAGGCGTCGACGAACAAGCTGCGGAAGCTGCACAAGGACAAGATCGTGGCGGGATTTGCGGGCTCAACGGCGGACGCATTTGCGCTGTTCGCGCGGTTTGAATCGAAGCTGGAGCAGCATAACGGGCAGTTGCCGCGGTCGGCGGTGGAGTTGGCGAAGGAGTGGCGGACGGACAAGATGCTGCGGCACCTGGAAGCGCTGCTGCTGGTTGCGGATGTCCACAACACTTATATTTTGAGCGGGCAGGGGGATGTGATCGAGCCGGACGAAGCGTGCGCGGCGATCGGGTCGGGGGGCGGGTTCGCGAAGGCAGCGGCGCGGGCGCTGCTGGAGAACACGAAGCTGAGCGCGAAGGACATTGCTGAGCGGGCGATGGCGATCGCGGCGGACACGTGCATCTATACGAACCAGAACATTTCGTATCTGGAGCTGGGGTAAGCCGACATGGTGATTTATCTGCCTGGGGATTCGAAGAGCGACGAGCCTTTGCTGGACGAACTGACGCCGCGTCAGATTGTGGAGCAACTGGACCGGTATGTGATCGGGCAGGCGGACGCGAAGAAGGCGATCGCGGTGGCCTTGCGGAACCGGATCCGGCGGCAAAAACTGGACCCGGAGATGGCCGAGGAGGTGATGCCGAAGAACATTCTGATGATCGGGCCGACGGGGGTGGGGAAGACGGAACTGGCGCGGAGGCTGGCGCGGTTGGCGAATTCACCGTTTTTGAAGGTGGAAGCGAGCAAGTTCACGGAAGTGGGTTATGTGGGGCGGGATGTGGAGTCGATGATCCGCGATCTGGTGGAGATCGCGATCGACATGATCCGGGAGGAGAGGCTGGAAGAGGTGGCGGAGCGGGCGGAGGCGAACGCGGAGGAGCGACTGCTGGACGTGCTGATTCCGCCGTCGCCGGAGCCGAGCGAATCCGTGGAGCGGACGCGCGAGAAGATGCGGGAGAAGTTGAGGGCGGGCAAGCTGGATGACCGGATCGTGGAGATCGAGGTTCGGGACCGGATGCCGAACTTTGACGTTCTGGCGAACACGGGCAACGAGGAGATGGACAACAGCCTGCGGGAGTTTCTGCCGGCGATGTTCGGGAACCGGACGCGGCGGCGGAAGATGCGGGTGGAGGAGGCGCAGGAGTATCTAATCCAGGAAGAGGAGCAGAAGCTCGTGGACATGGACCAGGTGACGCGCCTGGCGATCGAGCGGGTGGAGCGAAACGGGATTCTGTTTTTGGACGAGGTGGACAAGATCGCGGGGCGGGAAGGGGGGCACGGGCCGGACGTGTCGCGGGAGGGGGTGCAGCGGGATATCCTGCCGATCGTGGAGGGGACGACGGTCAACACGCGGTATGGATTCGTACGGACGGACCACATTCTATTCATTGCGGCGGGGGCGTTTCACGTTTCGAAGCCGTCGGACATGATTCCGGAGTTGCAGGGCCGGTTCCCGATCCGGGTGGAGCTGAAGTCACTCTCGGAGGATGATTTCGTGCGGATCCTGACGGAGCCAAAGAATGCGTTGATCAAGCAGTACGCAGCGTTGCTGGAGACGGAAGGGATCACGCTGACGTTCGCGGCGGAGGCGATTCGGGAAGTGGCGAAGCTGGCGGCGCAGGTGAACGAATCGATGGAGAACATCGGTGCGCGGCGGCTGCACACGATTCTCGAGAAGGTGCTGGAGGAGATCAGCTTCGAGGGACCGGAGTTGAAGAAGAAGAAAGTGAACATCGACGCGGCATACGTGCGAAAGCAGGTGGAGAGCGTGGTGAAGGATCAGGATCTGAGCCGGTACATACTGTGATGCGGGGGCGGGGCGCTTGGGCAGTCATGGCGATGGCGCTGGCCCTGGGGGGCTGCGGGTATGTAGGCGATCCGCTGCCGCCGGCGTTGAACATCCCGGAGCGAGTGGTGGATCTGCGGGCGGTGCAACGGGGAGACCGTTTGATTGTCGTGGGCACGGTATCGCCGTTGACGACGGACAAGCTGGTGTTGAAGGGCATGCCTCCGGTGGAGTTGTATGCGGGACGGCGAGGAGAGGGCGAGTTCAGCACGGAGCGGTGGGCGCAGTCGGCGGAGGTGGTGACGCAGGAATCGGGGGCGGAGGCGGAGGTAGTGGTGGAGTTGCCAGTGGCGAAGTGGGTGGAGGGGGAGGTGGTGCTGGGCGTGCGAACAGTGGGGCCAACGGGGAAGAGGTCGGCGTGGTCGAATCTGGTTTCGGTGTGGGTGGTGAAGGAGCTGGGCAGGCCCGAAGGATTGCGGGGTAGTGCGACGGAGGAGGGGGTCTTTTTGCAGTGGGCAGCTGGGGAGGGTCCGGACGGGCGGGGCTGGCGGGTGTACCGAAAGGGGCCGGAGGAGCAGGAGTTCGCGTTGTTGGGGAAGGCGGGGGAGGCATCGTGGCTGGACCGGGGAATCGAGTATGGGCGGAGGTACAGCTATTTTGTGCAGGCGGTGGCGCCCGCGGGCGGGGGAGAAGCCGAAAGCGAGCCGGGCGGGGTGTTGACAGTGGAACCCCGGGACACGTTTGCGCCGGCACCTCCGGCGGGATTGACGGTGATCGCCGGGGTAAACACGATTGAACTGGCGTGGGAGCGGAACGCGGAGGCGGACTTCGCGGCGTACCAGATCTGGCGGTCGGAAGGCGAGGGCGAGTTTACACGGGTGGGGGATCCGGTGAGCGTGCTATCGTTCAGCGATACCGGCCTGGTGAGCGGGCGGCGTTACAGGTACGCGTTGACAGCGACCGACCAGGCAGGGAACGAAAGCGCCAAGTCTGAAGCGGTGGAGATCACCGCGCCCTGATCGGAAAGGAGCAGGTGAACGGAAGATGACGAAGTACATTCGATTCGCGATGGAGCCCGGCGTGCCGGTGACGTCGCCGGACACGCATCCGTCGGTCCGGCGGGGATTGCTGGAGGAAGACGGAAGGATCCGGATGATGAATGGCGAGGTGACGGCGCTGAACCGGGTGAAGCTGTTGCCTTGCGTGTCACCATCGAAGATCGTCTGCGTAGGCCGGAATTACGCGGATCACGCGAAGGAACTGGGCAACGCGGTGCCGGCGGAGCCGATACTTTTCTTCAAGCCGCCGTCGTCGCTGACGGCGCACGGGGCGGCGGTGGTGTACCCGGCGATGTCGGAACTGGTGTCGTTCGAGGGGGAGGTGGGGGTGGTGATCGGGGCGCGGTGCCGGAACCTGAAGGCGGCGGAGGCGGAGGCGGTGATCGCGGGGTACACGGTGGTGAACGACGTGACGGCGCGGGACATTCAGAAGCGGGACGGGCAATGGACGCGCGGGAAGGGGTTCGACACGTTCTGCCCGGTGGGCCCGTGGTGGACGCCGAAGGAGGAGGTGGATTTCGCGTCGTTCCGGGTGCGCACGACGGTGAACGGGGAGTTGAAGCAGGACGGGACGGTGGGGGACATGCTGTTTCCGGTGGCTGCTATTCTGGAATACGTGACGGCGTTCATGACGCTGGAGCCAGGGGATCTGATTGCGACGGGGACGCCTCCGGGCGTGGGTCCGCTGGCAGTGGGCGACACGGTGGCGGTGGAAGTGACGGGCCTGGGAACGCTTGAGAATATGGTGGTCGCGCAGAAGTAATGTTGCCGTTCGAGTTGAGCGTGGGCAGCACGCAGGCATTGCTGGCCGGGAGCGCGGTGGCGCTGGCGGCGAGCGTGGCGCTGATCATCCGTCTGCGGCGGATTACGCCGGAGGAGCGGGAGCGGCGGCGGCGTCTGGAGGTGAACCGGCACCGAAGGAGCGTGGAAGGATTGTTGAGCGAGGCGAGTCCGGAGATGATTCACTACCAGTACGATCTGCGGGGCGTGTCGTATTTCGCTTCGCAGGACGTGAGTGGACTGCGGGAGCGTTTGCCGGCGGATCCGTCGCGACTGATCGGGCCCGTGAGTGTCCGGTATGCGCCGAAGAATCCTGCGAACTCGATCGTGGTGTGCGAGGATTGGTCGGGATTGCCGGCTCCGGTTCCGGAGTTTGAAAAGACAGAAGTGACAGAGGAGAATATGCGATGCAACTGAAGCTGAATCTGAAGAAGGCGGTGCTGCTGTCCGCGGCGCTGGTGGTTCTGGGCGCCGGCCTGGCGATGGCAGCGAACAAGTACGGGAAGCCGCAGTCGATCATCCACGTGGTGACGCTGTATTACAAGGACGGCACGACGGCCGAGCAGAAGAAGGCGGTGCTGGACGGCGTGGAGAAGATGGCGGCGGAGATTCCGGGCGTCAAGAATGTGTGGCTGAAGAGCGTGAAGGTGCAGGGCGCCTATTACGAGAAGCAGGCCGACGGTTCGATGAAGGCGCGGCCGATGACGGACGCGTTCGTGATGGAGTTTGAGAACGAAGCGGCATTCAAGGCGTATGACGATCATCCGGCGCACCGGGCGTGGGAGAAGGTGTATGTGCCGGTTCGTGCGCGGAGCGCGACGTCGGATATTACGAACTAGCGCGAGTCGAGAAGTTGTGAGAAGGGCCGGCGCTGGGAGCCGGCCCTTCTTGTTGCCGGGGCGGGTGCGGCGGAATTCTGCCACGAAAGTATGGCATATATGGAGAGAGGGGTATTGCCATGAAGAACTTCCATCTTCCCTTGCCGGAGCAGACGTACGAACAACTTCGCGCCGTGTCCACGCGGGTCCAGATCCCAGCCACGGTACTCGCGCGGGAAGCTATCGACGCGTGGCTCAGAGAGCAGGCGAGGCAGGCCCGGAGAGACGCCGTTGCTGCTTATGCGGAGAAGATGGCCGGCACGGGAGTGGACCTGGACCGTGATCTGGAAGCCGCGGCGATCGAGCATCTGTTGACGCGATGAGAAGGGGCGACCTGCATTGGGCTGAACTGGCGCCGCGATCCGGGTCAGAGCAGGCGGGGCGGAGGCCGGTGGTGGTGGTGACGAGTGATGGATTCAACCGGACGGAGTCATGGGGGTCGATCATCGTCGTTCCGGTCACAACCTCCAGCCGGCAACAATCACGCGGGCCGACAGCGGTGGCGTTGCCAGCCGGGACGGCGGGGCTCAACAAGGCGAGTGTCGTGTTGTGCCATCAAATCACGACATTGGACAGATCGAAGATCGGGCGGAGGATCGGCACACTCCCCAAGGACCTACTGAGTGAAGTTGAAGACGGAATCCGGGCGGCGATTGATATCGAGTAGGTGGCGAGTCCGAAGTCAGTCAAACAAGCCCGTGCTGAAGTAGCGTTCCATGCGGTCGGGGAAGACGGTGACGATGGCGGCTTCGGGGGGGAGGTGTTCGCGGGCGGCGCGGAGGGCAGCGGTGAAATTGAGGCCGGAACTGGGGCCGACGGGGAAGCCGGCGGCAATGAGACGGCGGGTGGTGGCGAGTGCTTCATCGTCGCGGATTTCGAGGCTGATGAGATTGGGGATGGATTCGGGCTGGAAGATGGAGGAGATGCAGTCCATCACGCCGGGGATTTTGGAGGAGAAGCTGCAGCACTCGACTTCGGGGGTGCTGGTGATGTGAACGGGGCGGGCGAGGACGGGGGTCACGGGGCAACCGCCGTCGCGGCAGCCCTCCATGAGGCCAACGAGGGTACCGCCGGTGCCGACGCCGCTGACGACGGCATCGACGGCGCCGCCGGGGATCTGGTCCAACACTTCACGGGCGGTGCCGTGCTGGTGGGCACGGGCGTTGTCGGGGTTGGCGAACTGGCGGGGGAGGAAGGCGTTGAGTTCGGCGGCGAGACGTTCGGTTTCGCGGATGGCTTCATGGATGCCGCCCGAAGAGATCAGGTGAGTCTCGCCGCCGAAGCCGCGGATCATGTGGAGGCGTTCGGAACTGACGGTGGCGGGCATGACGGCGATGAAGCGGAGTCCGAGTTGGGCGGAGGCAAGAGCCATGGCGATGGAGGTGGAGCCGGAGGAGGCTTCGATGACGACATCGCCGGGGCGGAGGCGTCCTTCGCGCCAGGCTTTCTCAAGGATGTAGCGGGCGATGCGGTCCTTGGTGGAGCCGCTGGGGTTGAGGAACTCGAGTTTGCACCATATGGGCGGATCGGCAGCATCGAGTTGGACGGAGACAAGGGGGGTGGGCGCGAGAGAGTTGATGTAGAAGTTGCGGGAGGGGAAGTGGGGCGTCATGATGGGCGCCCCACCAGAATATCGCGCTTAGCGGGCAGCGGTGAGGTTGCCGGAGACGCCGTCGGGGGTGGTGTAGGTGCCCTTCATGCCGGCGCCTTCAGGAGCCATCTTGATGACGAACGAGCCCTGGTCAGTGGGGATTTTGAATGAGACGGCCTGGGCGGAGGCGACGATGTCGGCGAGGGGAAGGCTCATGCCATCGGGGGTGGTGATGGTGCCGGTCCATTTGCCGGCGTCTTCCTTGAGTTCGACATCGACTTTCATTTCACGGCCGGAATCGGTGACGACCGTGACCTTCCAGCGGCCGGCAGGGCCGGCGGCGGCGGGAGCGCCGATACGCCTTGCGACAACGGGGCCGCCGTCGCCTTCAGCGGTGGCGAAGGTGCCCTTCATTTCATCGCCGGCGAGGCGGAGTTTCAGAGTGAGGACCATGTAATCCCAGGGCAGCTTGAAGGAGAGTTCTTCGCCCTGGAGTTGCACATTCTGCAGGGTGATGGTGTTCTGGCCGGCCTTGACGACACCCTTGAGGGCGGAGCCGTCCTGTTCGATGACCATCTCAGACTTGTGGACCTGGCCTTCCGGATCCGTGGCGGAGACGGACCAGGTGCCGAGAACGCCGTTCGCGAATGCGGGAACGGCCAGAAGAATCGCGAGGAAAAGCTGTGGGAGTCGCATGGGGTTATCCATCCTCATTCTACTTAAGCCCGGACGCCAGTGTGATAGAACCAGACAGAGCCATGCCGGAATTTTCACGACGAACGGTGCTGCGCGCTGCAGCGGCAAGCCCACTGCTGGCGGCGGCGCAGGCCCCGGCGGAGCGGCGGATGCTGAGCGGGGACTGGAACGCAGCGCGGTTGGGAGCGGCGCTTCTGCCGCGCGGACAGTGGAAGCCCTACCCGAAGGCGAGCGAGCGGGCAGCCTGGGCGAAGATGCCGGCGGTGGCGCGGGCGGCGGGTGTGCGCCGGGCGGAAGAGGTCGCGAATGAACCGTGGCCTTCGCTGCCGGCGACATTGTTCCTGGAGTTCAAGCGCGAGGGGAACCGGAGCCGGTTTGAGTCGGTGCGGAGCGAACGGCGGAACCGGATCCGCGCGCTCGCGCTGGCAGAGTGCTTTGAGGGCAATGGCCGATTTCTGGACCCTCTGCTGGACGGCCTTTGGCTGACCTGCGAGGAGACGTACTGGGGAGTACCGGCGCATCTGTACCTGCAAGGGGCCGGGCCGGGGTTACCGGATGTCGCGGAACCGACGGTGGACCTGTTCGCGGCGGACACGGGGAGCCTGGTGGCGTGGGTCGACTATCTGCTGGGCGAGGAGTTGGGGGCGTTGTCGCCGCTGGTGCGGCCGCGGTTGGCTGGGGAAGTGCGGCGGAGAGTCCTGGAGCCCTGTTGGTCGCGGGAGGATTTCTGGTGGATGGGCTTCGACGGCTCGCGGGCGGTGAACAACTGGAATCCGTGGATCAATTCGAACTGGCTGACGTGCGCGCTGCTGCTGGAGGAAAACGAGGGGCGACGGGCGGCGACGGTGGCGAAGGTGCTGAGATCACTCGACCGGTTTCTGGACGCGTACCATCCTGATGGCGGGTGCGATGAAGGGCCGGGGTATTGGGGGCATGCGGGTGGATCGATGTTTGAGTGCCTGGACCTGCTGCATTCGGCGACGATTGGCCGCGCGGACTTCTTTGAAACGCCGCTGGTGAAGGAGATTGGGCGCTACATCTACCGGGCCCACATCCATGAGGACTGGTATGTGAACTTCGCCGACGCTTCGGCGCGGACAATAATCGACGGCGACCTGGTGTACCGGTTTGGGAAACGAATCGGCGATGCGCGGATGATGGAGCACGGAGCGTGGGCAGTGCAGCGGGCGCCGGAGCGGGCCTTGGCTGGGAGTTCGATTGCGCGTCAATTGGAGGCGATGGTCCACCACGGGGAGGAAATGAAGTCCCCGGCGGGCGCCGCACTGATGCGCGACGTCTGGCTGCCCCAAGCGCAATTCTTCGCGGCGAGGATGAAAGGGGGTTCGGCGGATGGGCTGTATCTGGCGGCGCAGGGGGGACACAATGCCGAAAGCCATAATCACAATGACGTGGGGAACTTCATTGTGTACGCCGACGGCGCGCCGGTTCTGATTGATATCGGGGTGGAGACGTACACGGCGAGAACTTTCTCCCCGCAGCGCTACGACATCTGGACGATGCAGTCTGGTTGGCACAATCTGCCGACGGTGAACGGGGTGATGCAGGGCGCGGGGAGGAGATTCGAGGCGCGGGAGTGCCGGTATACCACCGAAGAGGCCGGGGCAAGCCTGTCGATGGAGATCGCTCGAGCGTGGCCGGAAGTGGCAGGCGTGGAGTCCTGGCAACGGCGCTTCAGGCTGGACCGGCAAAGCGGCGAGGTCGTGGTGGAGGACACGGCGCGTTTTGCGCGGGCGGCGAACCGGGTGGAGTTCAACCTGGTGACCACGCGCGAAGTGGTGCGCGACGGGGCGGGGATATTGCGACTGGTGGGCGGCGGAACGGCGGCAGTGGAGTTGCGGTTCGCGCACACTCTCGAGGTGCAGGTGGACGTGGAGACGACGGAAGATGCCCGGCTGAAGCCGGTGTGGGGGTCCACGATCCGGCGAATCCGGCTGCTGGCCGCAAAGGCGGACCAAGCGGGCGAGTGGCGGCTGCGGGTTCGGCTGGCGGGGTAATGCCCCTGCCTTGATTTCAGAGTCCAGGGTGTGATTATCTGAAGACGAACTTGCGTAACCAGGAGTCTGCATGACTTTCGCTCCGCCTTCACCCGCGCAATTGCGCCGCGAGGACCAGGACTTTCTCGATCAGATCATCAGCGACCAGGATGGCCGCCCGGGCATGCTGTTGACGGTGCTCGAACGGATTCAGGAGCGGCAGCCGGAGAAGTACCTGCCGGCGCCGATGCTGGAATACCTCGCCCGGCGGACGGGAATTCCCGAGTCAAGAATCTATAATGTCGTCACTTTTTATGCATTGTTTAACCTGAAGCCGCAGGGGCGGCACACGGTATGCATCTGCCGGGGAACGGCGTGTCACACGCGTGGTTCGATGCGCCTGTTGGAGAGCGTGCGGCTGCAGTTGGGACTGCGGGAGGACGAGGATGAGGGCAGCGCGGACAAGCTGACGGCGACGACGCCCGACGGAGCAGTGACAGTCCGGACAGTTGCCTGTTTCGGGCAATGCGCGCTGGCGCCGGTGGCCGAAGTCGATCACCAGGTGCTGGGACATGTCAATGAACGCGCATTGCAGCGCGAGGTGGAGCAGTTGCGCCGCTGACCGGAGACCCAGCCATGACTCAACGCATCAATGATCTGAGCTCGTTCAATGCCGCCCGCGCCGCCGGTCTGCGCAAGTTGATCCCAGGCGTGCCGCGGATCGCGATCGGGATGGGCACCTGCGGCATGGGCAACGGCGCCGAGGCCGTGTACCATGCCTTCGCCGATTCGATCCATAATCTCGGGCTGGGCTTTCATCTGACCCGGACCGGCTGTTTCGGCTTCTGCGCCGAGGAGCCACTGGTGAATGTCCTGCTGCCGGGACAGCCGCTGGTGGTGCTGCGCCGCATTCAGGCTTCGGATGTGCCGGCGCTGCTGGACCACCTCGCCGCGGGTCGAATTCCCGCGGAGCTGGCCCTGTGCAAGATCGAGGATTGGGATCACATCACGGCGACGATCAAGTATGGAGTGGGCCAGCCGGACATTCCGCACTGGCACGAAGTGCCGTTCTTCAAGGGTCAGAAGAAGATCGTGCTGCGCAACTGCGGGCTGATCTCGCCGCTGGAGATTGAGGAGTACATCGCGGTGGGCGGGTATCAGGCACTGTATGAAGTGCTGATTGACGCGAAGCCCGAAGCGGTGATCGAACAGTTGAAAGCCGCCAAATTGCGAGGCCGCGGCGGCGCCGGTTATCAGACAGGCCTCAAGTGGGAAATGCTGCGCAAGGCGAAGGCGGAGCGCAAGTTCCTGATCTCGAACGCGGACGAGGGCGACCCGGGCGCGTACATGAACCGCAACGAGATCGAGGGCGACCCTCACTCGATGATCGAAGGCATGATCATCGCCGGTTATGTGACCGGCGCAACGGAAGGGCTGTTGTATGTGCGCGCGGAGTATCCGCTGGCGGTACACCGCTTGCAGCAGGCGATGGACCAGGCGCGCGAGTATGGGCTCCTGGGCCGTGACATACTGGGCCGCGGGTTCAACTTCGACATCGCGCTGGTGGAGGGCGCGGGCGCGTTTGTGTGCGGCGAAGAAACGGCACTGATCCGGTCGCTCGAAGGCCGCGCGGGCAGGCCGACGCCGCGACCGCCCTACCCGGCCGAAAAAGGCCTGTTCGGGTACCCGACGAACATCAATAACGTGGAGACCTGGTACAACGTGGCGCCGATTGTGGTGAAGGGCGCGGCGTGGTTTACCGAGACGGGTTCACCGAAGAGCCCCGGCACGAAGGTCTTTTCGCTGGTGGGCAAGGTGCAGAACACCGGACTGGTGGAGATGCCGCTGGGGACGCCGCTGAAGACCTTCGTCTATGACATTGGCGGCGGCGCGACGCACGGCAAGGCGGTGAAAGCGGTGCAGACGGGCGGACCGTCGGGCGGCACGATCCCGCAGGAGATGTTCGACACGCCGGTGGACTACGAGACGCTGGCGCAGTTGGGGTCGATCATGGGTTCGGGCGGCATGGTGGTGATGGACGAAGACAACTGCATGGTGGACGTGGCGCGGTACTTCGTTGAGTTCACGCACTCGGAGTCTTGCGGCAAGTGCACGCCTTGCCGTGCGGGTCTGGATCAGGCGCTGCGGATCCTCAACCGGTTCACGCACGGCGAAGCGACGGACAGCGATCTCGACACGCTCGACGAACTGAGCCGCATGATTCGCGACATGAGCCTGTGCGGGCTCGGACAGAGCGCACCCAACCCGGTGCTGACGTCGATGCGCCATTTCCGGCGCGAGTTCGAGGACCATGTCCGCGCCCATCGCTGCCGCGCGGGGGTGTGTGAGGAACTGGCGCTTTCCCCGTGTGAGAACTCCTGTCCGCTGCACATGAATATCCCCCGGTTTCTCCAACTGCTCAAGGAGGACCGCCTGGAGGACGCCTTCCTGTCGGTGGTACTGGATAATCCGCTGCCCGCGTCCACGGGCCGGGTGTGCCAGCATCCCTGCGACAATCGCTGCCGTCGGTCGGCCATCGACGACGCAGTGAATATGCGCGAAGTGCACCGGTACATCGCCGATTCGATTTACGGGACTCCGCGCTATGAAGCGTTGATTGGCCGGGTTGTGGAGCGCCGGCTTCCGCCCACGGGCCGCAAGGTTGCGGTGGTGGGAGCGGGTCCGGCCGGCCTGAGTTGTGCTTACTACTGTGCGCTGCTCGGGCACGAAGTGACGGTCTACGACAGCAACGCGGAAGCCGGCGGCATGTTGCGTTACGCGTTGCCTGATTACCGGCTGCCCGTGGAAATTATTCAGCACGAACTCGAATTGATCCGGCGGCTGGGCGTGCAGTTCGTCTTCAACACCATGGTGGGCCGCGATCTCACGCTGAATGAACTGGACGCGGCTCATGACGTCGTCTTCCTTTCGATCGGCACGTGGAAGGAGTCGTGGGTCTACCTCGCGGGGACGGAACTGCGCGGAGTGCTGCACGCGTTGCCCTTCCTCGAATCCGTGAACAAGGACGAAACCACGCCGCTCGGCCGCAATGTGGTGGTGATCGGCGGCGGGAACGCGGCCATCGATTCGGCGCGCACGGCTTTGCGGCTGGGCGCGAACGTGACCATCGTCTACCGGCGCGAGCGCAAAGACATGCCCGCCATCCGCGAGGAGACCGAGGCAGCCGAGGCCGAGGGCGCAAAGATCGTGTTCCTCGCCGCGCCCCACCGCATCGTGGACGACGGCTCCGGCGGTATTCAGGCCATCGAGTGCGTCAAGACGACTCTTGGTGAATTCGACCGCAGCGGGCGCCGCCGCCCGGTGCCGACCGATGAGATCCTGCGCGTCGCCTGTGACACCGTGATTCTCGCGGTGGGGGAAACCGTCGATCTCGATTTCGTCAAGGCCTCGGGGCTGCGACTGAAAGAAGGCGGGACGATGCTCGAGGTGGACCGCCACACGCTGCTGACCAGCCGGCCCAACTTCTATGCCGGCGGCGATCTGATCACCGGCGCCTCGAACGTCTCGAACGCAATGGGCTGGGGCAAGAAGGCGGCCCGCACGATCGATCAGGCGTTGATGGACGACTACCGCTGGCCTCTCATCTGGCCCGAATTCCACTACGGCATGACGGTCCCGGCGCATCCCAGCAACGCCGGCCGCCACCACACGCGCGAGCTCGATCCCGCCGAGCGCGCCGCTACTTTTGCGGAAACCACCTTCCCGCTCGCGCCTGTCGAGGCCATGGAAGAGACCTGCCGCTGCCTGCGCTGCGACATCCGCGCCGATCATTAAGGAGCCCTTGCACATGCCCAATCGAATTTCCATCCGGATCGACGGCGAACTCGTTCAGGCCGAACGCGGCCAGACCATCTTCGAGGCGGCACAGGCCAACAACCGATTCATCCCCGGCCTGTGCCAGTTCAAGGGGCTCTCCACCGTGGGCGCCTGCCGCCTGTGCGTGGTCGAGGTGCAGGGCGTCAACCGGCTTCTGCCCTCCTGCACCACGCCGGCGCAGGACGGCATGGCCGTCATTACCCGTTCCGCCAAACTGAACGACTACCGCCGGCAGGCGCTGGAACTTCTCTTCGCCGAGAAGAACCACGTCTGCGCGGTCTGTGTGTCCAACAACCATTGCGAGTTGCAGGCCTATGCCCAGCGCCTCGGCGTCACGAACGTGCGCTATGCCTACCGCTATCCACGTCTGAAAGTGGACATGTCCCACCCGCGCTTCGTGATCGACCACAACCGCTGCGTGCTCTGCACGCGCTGCGTGCGTGTCTGCAACGAAGTGGAAGGCGCCTATGTGTGGGGCGTGGCGGGCCGCGGCATCGGGTCGCGCATCGCGTGCGAAATGGACCGCGACTGGGGCAAGGCCTCGGCCTGCACCAACTGCGGCAAGTGTGTGCAGGTTTGTCCCACCGGCGCGCTGGCCGAGAAGGGCTTCGCCGCCGAAGAGATGGTCAAGCGCCAGGATCTGGTCGAACGATTGGCCACCATCCGCGGCACCATGAACCCCGGAGGCTCCCGATGACCAAAGCACCCAAGGCCCGCCTCGCCACAGCCTGGCTCGATGGCTGCTCCGGATGCCACATGTCCCTGCTCGATGTGGACGAACTGCTGCTGACGCTCGCCGATCGCGTCACGATCGTCTTCGGCCCGCTCGTCGATGCCCAGCACTTTCCGGAGAGCGTCGATGTCGCTCTGATCGAAGGTGCGGTCTCGAGTCAGGATGACCTCCGGCTCGCGCAAACCGTTCGCGAGAATTCGAAGTTCGTCATCGCACTGGGCGACTGCGCCGTCACCTCTAATGTGCCTTCGATGCGCAATTCGATCGCGCCCACCCGCCTGCTCGAACGCGTCTACATTGCCGGTGCCGACACCCAGCCGGGCGTGCCCCTCGAGAACGTCCCCAAGCTCCTGCGCGCGGCCATTCCCTTGCATGAAGTGATCAAAGTGGACCTCCACGTACCCGGATGCCCGCCCTCCGCCGCGGCTATCGCCCATGTCCTCACTGAACTGCTGGACGGCCGCAAACCCGATCTCAGCGCCGTTGCCAAGTTCGGCTGATCAGGAGCCCCCGTCATGCCTCAGACCATCACCATCCCGCACGTCACGCGCATCGAAGGCCATGCCCGCGTGTCAATCCACCTCGACGACGCCGGCGAAGTCAGCGGCGCCCAGTTACATGTCACGCAGATTCGCGGCTTCGAGAAATTCACCGAAGGCCGCCCCTACTACGAGATGCCTTCGATCACGGCGCGCATCTGCGGCATCTGCCCGGTGTCTCACCTGCTCGCCTCCGTGAAGGCCTGCGACGCCATCATGGCGGTCCGGATTCCGCCCGCCGCCAAACTGCTGCGCGATCTTCTCCATTGCGCACAGTTCGTCCAGTCCCACGCGCTCAGCTTCTTCCATCTCTCCGCGCCCGACCTGCTGCTCGGCATGGACAGCGATCCCGCCGCGCGCAACATCGCCGGCCTCATCGAGAAGCATCCCCAGATCGCGCGCGACGGCATCGCGCTCCGCCGCTTCGGGCAGCAGGCCATCGAGCGGATGGCGGGCGAACGAGTCCACCCCTCCTGGACCGTGCCCGGCGGCGTCAACAAGCCGCTGTCGTCCGCCACCCGCGATGCCATCCTGAGCGAGATCCCCGTTGCCCGCTCCATCGCCCGCCGCACTGTCAAGCTGATCAAGTCCATCCTCGACCAGTTCCCCGAAGAGATCGCTTCGTTCTGTAACGCCCCCACGATGTATGCCGGCCTGACCTCTCCGGCAGGCGAACTGCGCTGGTACGACGGCATTCTCCGCTTCATCAGCCAGGAAGGCGAGAGCCTCGCCGCCGTTGAAGATCCGCTCGACTACGCTAACTTCATCGGTGAAGCGGCCATGCCCCATTCCTATTTGAAGGCGCCCTACTTCAAGCCCCGCGGCTTTCCCGCAGGTGAGTACCGCGTTGGGCCAATGGCCCGCCTGAACGTCGCCGCCTCCTGCGGCACCCCCGAGGCGGACGCCGAACTCGCGGAATACCGTCAGCGACTGGGCGAACGTCCCCAAAGCGCCTTCTTCTATCACTACGCGCGCCTGATTGAATGCCTCCACGGAGTCGAGCGGATGGAACGCCTGCTCGATGAACGCCGGATCCTCGACACCCACGTCCGCGCCACCGCGGGCGTCAACGAACGCGAGGGGGTTGGCATCATCGAAGCGCCCCGCGGCGTGTTGATCCACCACTACCAGGTCGACGAGCACGGCGCTATCACCTGGGCCAATCTCATCGTCGCCACCGGCCACAATAACCTCGCGATGAGCCGCGGCGTCGAGCAGGTCGCCCGCCACTTCATCCACAACGGCAAGGTCGAAGAAGGCATGCTCAACCGCGTCTCCGCCCTGATTCGCGCATACGACCCCTGCCTGAGTTGTTCGACTCACGCCCTCGGACAGGTGCCTCTGGCGATCGACATTCTGCGACCGGACGGCGTGGCTGTCCAGACGCTGACCACAGGCCAGGCAGACTAGCCCATAGCCGCTTCGCTACAATCACCACAGTGACTGAAGTACAGCTTGAAGACCTCCTCAGCGCCCCGTCCGCTGCTGACATCGGGGTGGCCTCCGCCATTCAGGGCGACATCCTTCTCCTTGGCGCCGCGGGCAAGATGGGCCCTTCCCTCGCACGCCGCATTCGCCGCGCCATGGACGCCGCCGGCAACACCGCCAGAGTCATCACCGTCTCGCGCGGTGAACTGGAGATCGAAGGCGTCCAACACATTCGCTGCGATATGCTCGCGCCCGGGGCGCTCGACACTCTGCCCGATGCGCCCAATGTCTTTTACCTCGCCGCGCGCAAGTTCGGCTCCACCGGTAACCCTTCGGAGACCTGGGCCGCCAACGTCCTGCTTCCCGGCCTGGTTTCCCGTCGCTATCGCACCTCGAAGATCGTGTCTTTCTCCACCGGCAACGTGTATCCGCTCGTGCCGGTCGAATCCGGAGGCGCCACCGAGGAAACGCCGATGGACCCCGTCGGCGAGTACGCCTGGAGCGCCACCGGACGCGAGCGCATGTTCGACTACGCTGCCCGCACCTACGGCACGCCCGTCACGCTCCTGCGCCTCAACTATGCCTGCGAACTGCGCTATGGCGTCCTCGTCGATCTCGCCACGAAGATCTTCAACGAGGAACCGGTCGACCTCAGCATGGGATATGTCAATGTGATCTGGCAGGGTGACGCCAACTCGATCTGTTTCCGCTCGCTCGCCCACTGCGCAACACCACCGTTCGTTCTGAATCTGACCGGCCTCGAGACGTTGAGAGTGCGCGATCTTGCTGAGAAACTTGGGGACAAGTTGCGGAAAACGCCTGTTTTCGTCTCCGAACCGGCGCCCACCGCGCTATTGAACAACGCCACACTGTGCCACGGCATGTTCGGTCCGGCTACGGTCAGTGTCGACCAGATGATCGATTGGATCGCGGACTGGATCAGCGAAGGCGGCCGCCTGCTCGGCAAACCCACCAAGTTCCAGGTCCGCGACGGGAGGTTTTAATCTGATGTCCGATTGGCTGAACCGCCTCCGCGCGGGCCTCGTGATTCCCGCCCACCCGCTCTGCCTGAATGCCGGCCGGCAGTTGGATGAAGCCCGCCAGCGCGGACTCACGCGATACTACCGCGACGCGGGCGCCGGCGGCATCGCCGTGGCTGTCCACACCACCCAGTTCGAGATCCGCCTGCCGCAGTACAACCTGCTCGAACCCGTCCTGCGAATGGCCATCGAAGAAACCCGCGGCTCGGAAATGATTATGATCGCCGGAGCCGTCGGCCCGCGCGAGCAGGCCCTGCGCGAGGCTGAACTCGCCGCGAAACTCGGCTATCAGGCCGTCCTCCTCAGCCTCTCCGCCCTGAAAAACGCCACTCTCGACGAGATGGTCGACCACGTCCGCGATATCGCCTCCGTTCTGCCCGTCGTCGGCTTCTACCTGCAACCCGCCGTCGGCGGGCGCCTCTTGCCGTTCGAATTCTGGCGCAAAGCCGCGGACATCGAGAACCTCGTCGCCATCAAGATGGCGCCGTTCAACCGCTACCAGACCCTCGACGTCATCCGCGCGGTCGCCGCGTCCGACCGCTCTGCGGACATCGCTCTCTATACCGGCAATGACGACAACATCATCGCCGACCTGATTACCCCCTTCTCCTTCCACGGCAAAACACTCCGCGTCGTGGGCGGACTCCTCGGCCAGTGGGCCGTCGGCACCAGGCGCGCCGTCGAGATCCTGCGCCGCGTGCACGAGGGCAAGACCCACCCCTCCCTGATGCTCGCACTCAATGCCCAATTGACCGATCTGAACGGCGCCCTTTTCGATGTCGCTAACGGATTCCACGGCTGCATCGCCGGCATCCACGAAGTTCTGCGCCGCCAGGGCTTGATGGAAGGACGCTGGTGCCTCAGCCCCGCCGAGGATCTGTCCCCCGGACAAATGGAAGAGATCGACCGCGTGCTCGCCGCGTACCCTCACTTGCTCGACTGAAGCGAAAGCCGCAAGAGCGACAGCCAGAGCAGCGTGGCCAGGAACAGATGCAATAGCTGCATCCAGACCGGAGCGAGCAGCACTACGTTCACCGCACCCGCCAGGGTCTGGGTCACTGTCAATACCAACAGCCACTGAGCGGAAACCGCCGTCCTCCGCAGCCAGAAGCCCACACAGAACAGATAGACCGCCGCCCCAACCGCCACCACCGGGTGCACCAGCCTGAGCCGCAGCAAACCTGGCGCGTCCGCGGCAAATTCCGACCGGATGCCGTCCGCCAGCGAAGTGGCCGGGAAGACCGTGTCGCCCAACGCCGCGATCGCTCCCGTGACACAGGACAACAGAAGCACTCCGAATGCCGCCTTGAAGCGTCCTGACAACGGCCAGAATCGCCTTTCCGGCCCCATTTGCGGCAACCATGCAGTCAGTGCAAGCGCCGACACCAGCAGCAGCGTGTTAGTCAGGTGCGCGCAAAGGTATGCCGCGCGCCCCCAACTCTGATTGGCCTCCACGTACTCGAGCAGAACGATCCCCGCGCCGAGCAACGCCTCAATCAGGATGATGATCAGCGACCAGAACGCCGCCCGGCGCACGCGATGCCCGCGCGGATAGATCCGGAACGCCCACACCGCCAGCACAACAACGGCCACCAGTGCCAACCCGCTGGTCAGACGGTGAGCGAACTCGATGACCGTCGCCACCTCCGGCGCGCGGGGCACGACATCGCCGTTGCAGAGGGGCCAATGGCTGCCGCACCCCGCGCCCGAACCCGTGGCCCGCACGAATGCGCCCCACAATATAACGAGAATGTTATATGCGAGCACCACCCAGGCATAACGCGCGAACCGGGAAGTGCTGATCGCAGTCATGGCGGATGCCCACCGGGCTACGCCCCGCCCGCGGAAGCGTTCTCCTCGCGGTACAGAATCGCCGCCTTCAGATAGTCGCGGTTCATCCGGGCGATATTCTCCAGCTTCACGCCTTTCGGACACAGCGCCTCGCACTCGCCCGTGTTCGTACAGTAGCCGAAGCCTTCTTCCATCAACTGGGCCACCATCCGCACCGCGCGCCGGTCCCGCTCCGCCTGACCTTGCGGCAGCAATCCCAGATGGGCGATCTTCGCGGAGGTGAACAACGACGCCGACGCGTTCGGACACGAAGCCACACAAGCGCCACAACCGATGCACGCCGCTGCGTCCATCGCCATTTCCGCGCTCTGCTTCTCGATCGGGATCGCGTTGCCATCCACCGCGCAGCCAGTGTTCACTGACACATAGCCGCCAGCCGCAATGATCCGGTCGAATGCCGACCGGTCCACCATCAAGTCCTTCAGTACCGGAAACGCCTTTGCCCGGAACGGCTCCAGCCAAAGCTCCTCGCCGTCGTGGAACTGGCGCATGTGCAACTGGCAGACCGTCGTTCCACGCTGGGGCCCGTGCGGCAGCCCGTTGATCATGAAGCCGCAGCAACCACAGATTCCCTCGCGGCAGTCGTGCTCGAACGTCACCGGCTCTTCACCTTTGTGGATCAGATCTTCATTCAGAACGTCGAGCATCTCCAAAAACGACATGTGCTCGTCCACATTCGGCATCTCGTACTTCACGATGCGGCCCGCGTCGTTCGGGCCCTTCTGCCGCCAGATGTTCAGGGTGAGTTTCATGATCTCGATGCCTCTTCTACTTGTAACTGCGCTGCGTCAGGTGCACATGCTCGAAAATGAGCGGCTCCATATGCCGCACCGGCGCCTGCTCACTTCCCTGATACTCCCAGACCGCCCCGTGACAGAACTTTTCGTCGTCTCGCAACGCCTCGCCTTCCTCGGTCTGATATTCCTCGCGGAAGTGACCTCCGCAACTCTCCTCGCGCACCCGCGCATCGCGCACCATCAGTTCGCCAAGTTCCAGGAAGTCCGCCAGCCGCGTCGCTTTTTCCAGGCTCTGGTTGACCTCCGCGCCCGAACCCGGCACCGTCACGTTCTGCCAGAACTCCTCGCGGAGCGCCTGAATCTGCGGCAGAGCCTCTTCCAGCCCCGCGGCATTGCGCGCCATCCCGCACTTGTCCCACATGATCTTTCCCAGCGCACGGTGGAACTCGTCCACCGTCTTCTTGCCCTTGATGCCCAGCAGCGTCTGGATCCGCGCTTCCGCTTCCTCCTTCGCAAGCCGGCACTCCGGATGATCTTCGTCCACGCCGCCCGGCTTGATCGAAGCCAGATAGTTGCCAATCGTGTACGGCGCCACGAAATACCCGTCCGCCAGACCCTGCATTAGCGCGCTCGCGCCCAGGCGGTTCGCGCCGTGGTCCGAGAAGTTCGCCTCGCCCAGAACGAACAGCCCCGGCACCGTGCTCTCCAGGTTGTAATCCACCCACAGCCCGCCCATCGTGTAATGGACCGCCGGATAGATGCGCATCGGCACCGAATACGGGTCTTCACCCGTGATCCGCTCGTAGATCTCGAACAGGTTCCCGTAACGCTCCTCGATCGTCTTCTTGCCCAGCCGCCCGATCGCGTCACTGAAGTCGAGATAGACGCCCAGGCCGCCAGGACCAACGCCCCGGCCTTCGTCGCACACCCGCTTCGCCGCCCGCGATGCAATATCGCGCGGCGAGAGATTGCCGAAGCTCGGGTACATCCGCTCCAGATAATAGTCTCGCTCATCCTCGGGAATCTGCCCCGAAGCCCGGGTGTCTCCCTGCTTCTTCGGCACCCAGATCCGACCGTCGTTCCGCAGAGATTCCGACATCAGCGTCAGCTTCGACTGATATTCGCCGCTCACCGGAATGCACGTCGGGTGAATCTGCGTGAAACACGGGTTCGCAAACGCTGCGCCCTTCTTGTAGGCCCGCCATATCGCCGTCGCGTTGGAACCCTTCGCGTTCGTCGACAGGTAAAACACGTTCCCGTAACCGCCGGTCGCCAGCGCCACCGCGTCCGCGATATGCACGTCAATCGCCCCGGTCACCAGATTGCGCGTCACGATCCCCCGCGCGCGCCCGTCGATGACGATCACATCCAGCATCTCGTGCCGCGCGTACATCTTCACCCGGCCCGCGTCGATCTGCCGCTCCAGCGCCTGGTAGCAGCCCAGCAGCAACTGCTGCCCCGTCTGCCCCCGCGCGTAAAACGTCCTTGACACCTGCGCGCCCCCGAACGACCGGTTCGCCAGCACGCCGCCATACTCGCGCGCGAACGGCACACCTTGCGCCACGCACTGGTCGATGATGCTCACGCTGATTTCGGCCAGCCGGTACACATTCGCTTCCCGCGCCCGGAAATCGCCGCCCTTCACCGTGTCATAGAACAGCCGGAACACACTGTCGCCGTCGTTCTGATAGTTCTTCGCCGCGTTGATGCCGCCCTGCGCCGCGATCGAGTGCGCCCGCCGCGGCGAATCCTGGAAGCAGAACGCCTTCACGTTGTACCCCAGTTCGCCCAGCGTCGCCGCCGCCGCTCCACCAGCCAGGCCTGTCCCCACCACGATCACACTGTACTTGCGCTTGTTCGCCGGGTTCACCAGCTTGTAGTCGAACTTCGCCTTGTTCCATTTCTGTTCGATCGGCCCGGAGGGGATCTTCGCGTCCAGATTGATTGCCATGATGAGTCTCTCCCTCCCGCCTTACAAACTCAGAATCCCCGTCAGCACCGCCATCGGCATCGCTACGTTCCCGAGGCCGACCACGATCCCAAACGTCTGCGCCACCCGCTTCAGCAGTGGCGTGTACCGCGGATGCGCCACACCCAGCGACTGAAACATGCTCCACACCCCGTGATACAGGTGAAACGCCAGCAGAATGTTCGCCACCATGTAGAACAGCGACACCGCCGGATTCCGGAACCCCGTGATCACGTTCGCATACACGTCGCCCGGCTTGAAATCCGGATGCGCCTGCCCCGTTGTGAAGTGCAGCAGATGATACACCAGGAATGCCCCGACGATCGGCCCGCTCCAGATCATCGTCCGCGCCGCGTAAGTCGACACCAGCGCCGTCTTCTTCACGTAAGGCTGCGGCCGCGCCTCAAGCTTCAGCATCGTCAACTGCACTGCCATCGTGATGTGCAGCCCGACCGAGGCCAGCAGCACAATCCGCGCCGCCCACAACGCGCCCCCCAGACTCTGCAGGAACGCCCCATACGCGTTCAGCTTCTCCGGACCCGCAAATACCTGCAGGTTCCCGATCATGTGGCCCAGCACGAAGCCGGACAGAATAAAGCCCGTCACGGCCATGATCACTTTCTTGCCGATGACGGACTGATACAGGGCGGCGGTGCGGTTCAGGCCGCCCACTGCAATCGTGCTCATTCAGACACTCCGTGTTCCCCTTGGATTCGGTTGGCGGGGAGGTCAAGGCCTTCAGTTCTCTCTGCTTCACTGACGCCCGGAATCCACTATTCTATGCAAAATTTCAGATCGGAGTGTCCGCCGCCCGCGCCCCGGACGCAAAAGTGCGGGCCCACTGAAAGCGGGCCCGCGAGTTTTCAGCGAGGGAAGAACTTCGAATTCAATCAGTCGCCCACGGCGATCTCAACCCGGCGCTCCACGCCGCGCTTGCTGATCTCAGCCGGCTTGCGCTTCATCTGCTGCACCTTCCGCCCCCCGGCGTCGCTCAACCATACCTCCGACAGCAGATATGTCTCTCCGTCGTACAAAAACACGATCTTCGAATCCGTCACCTTGTTCGGGTTGCCCAACGGCATTGTCAACGAAGCGTGCTGCCGCCCGTTCGGATCCACCAGCGACACCACCCCGGTGCTCGTGCTCGTCGTCACCTCGTAGCGGCCCGCCGGCAGCGTCTGGCCCCGAAGCTCAAACTCAAATGGAATGTTGACCGGCGCGCGCGTATCGGCCAGCGCGGCGAATGCG
>DNFG01000206.1 GCA_003487005.1 Bryobacterales bacterium | reverse complement strand
GGCTGGGACGAACCGCCGGTGAAGGCGGGCGAGCCACCAGCCTGGAAGCGGCCATCCGCGAGGGCGCCGCAACCTTGCCCTCGGGCCTCGTCCCGCGTCTCGTGCTGATCACCGATGGCCGCGAAACGATGGGTTCGGCCGCCCGCGCCGCCTATCAGGCCCGTCAGTTGGGCATTCCCGTCGATACCTTCGTGCTGAACGGGCGTCCGGAACCCAGGCTGCGGCTCGAATCGCTCCGCCTGCCCTCGGTGGCCTTCACCGGTGAGCGGTTCCCGATCGAATTGACCGTCGAAAGTCCGGAGGCCGTCGACGCGCAGGTCGAAATCAGCGCCGAAGGCCGGGTCCTGGGCGCCAATCCCGTCTCCCTGCTGCCAGGGTTGAACCAGGTTCGCGTGACCGCCGCCGTCGGCGCCGCGGGCGCCATCGATGTCTCGGGCGTCGTCCGCGCCGGAAAACTCGGCGAACTCCGCTTTGAACAGGCGCTCTCGCTGCGGACCCCGCGCCTGCTCTACCTCTCGATGGATCCACCCGAGTTGGGCATGGAAGCCAGCCTCCTCGAAACGCTCGCCGGCGCCCGCTTCGACATCACCACCGGACGCGCTCTGGAGCAGATCCGGCTCGATGAGTTCCAGGTTGTCGTCCTCAACAACTACGACTTCGAGAGCATCCCCCCCTCCGGGCAGGAGGCGATCGAGCGCTATGTCCAGCGCGGCGGCGGCCTGCTCGTCATCGGCGGTGAACGCAACCTGTACGTCGAGCGGAAGGGACAACCCCCTACGCCCCTCGAACGGACACTGCCCGCCGTCGTCGCGCCCCCGCGCAGCCCTGAAGGCACCTCGGTCATCCTCATCGTCGACAAAAGCTCGTCCATGGAAGGCCGCAAGATGGAACTCGCGCGGGTCGCCGCCATCGGCGTGGTCGACAACCTCCGCCCCATCGACTACATCGGCGTCCTGATTTTCGATAACTCCCACGAATGGGCCGTCCCCCTGCGCCGCGCCGAGGACCAGATGCTGATCAAACGCCTGATCGCCGGCATCATGCCCGACGGCGGCACCCAGATCGCCCCCGCCCTCACCGAAGCCTACAACCGGATGCAGCGTGCCACCGGCGCCTACAAGCACATCGTTCTGCTCACCGACGGCATCGCCGAGGAGGGCAACTCGATGGAAGTCGCCACCTCGGCCGCCCAGAACAGGGTCACCATTTCCACCGTCGGCCTCGGCCAGGATGTCAATCGCGCTTACCTGCAAAAAGTGGCCGATCTGGCCAAGGGCAAAGCCTATTTCGTCATCAATCCCGAAGAATTGGCCCAGATCCTGATCCGTGACGTCATGGAGCACACCGGATCCACCACGGTCGAAAAGCCGATTCAGGCCATCGTCAAACGGCAGGCGGAACTGTTCCAGGGCCTTGATCTGGCGCGCGCACCCGAATTGAAAGGCTATGTCCGCTTCGAGGCCAAGCCTCAGGCCGATACGCTCCTGACTCTGGTTTCCACCCCCGACGAAGAAGATCCGCTCCTCTCCCGCTGGCAGTATGGCCTCGGCCGCGCCGCCGTCTTCACCTCCGACGCCAAGGCCCGCTGGGCCGAAGGCTGGGTCGGCTGGGCCGGCTATCCGAAGTTCTGGACGAACGTCGTCCGCGATCTGCTGCCCAACGCGCAGTCCGGCGAGGCTACCCTGACCCACGACCCCACCCAGGGCGAACTGCTCGCCGAATACCGCCTCGCCGCCCACGTCGAAGCCCCCGCCGAGCCTCCCGCTCTCTACGCCCTCGGTCCGGACGGGTTCCAGCGCACGATCACTGCCGAACGCGCCGGTGATGGCTACTACCGCGCCCGCGTCCCGATCGGCGCCCGCCAGGGCCTGTTCCGCGTCCGGCCCCTCGAAGAATCGCGCGCGTTTCCCGAGACCGGCCTCTATCTGCCCGAACCCGAGTTATCGACGTTCGGCAACAACCCCCAACTCCTGGCGCAGATCGCGGCCTACACCGGCGGCCAGGTCAATCCCGAACCCCGCGACATCTTCAGTCCGGGTGGACGAACCGTCCCCGCCTCCCTCCGCCTCTGGCCCGGCTTGATCGGCCTCGCCCTTCTGCTCAACTTCCTCGAACTCGCCTGGCGGAAACTCCGCCGCACCTGACCCCGGGGGGAAGGCTGTCAGTCCTCCGAGAGGCCGCTCCTCCGGCGACGGCCCTCGCCTTCCCCCGGACACTCTGGCCATTTGCCTGAAACCCGCGTGGCTGACGATCTGGCCAAGACCCGGCCCGCCGCTCTTTCAAGCCATTCGGACCTGGGCGCTTCATCCATATACAGTGCGATCCGGGGGCGAACCGGCTCACGGAATCTCTCTCGCGTTGCCCGCTTCCGCCGGATTGTGACAAGATGACGTCAGGTCCGGCCGAATCACCGCATGTCCTCCCTTTCCGAAGCGGAACTTCCATTTCTCAGTTATCCGGTCAACCCGCGGGCCGAGTATCTGCAACATCCGGACTATGCCCGCCCCCGCCTCGAAATCGGCCGCGACCGGAAGGCGCAGTTGCTCCGGATGCTCGAAATCCTTTACGGGCCCGGGCTTGCCGCCTCCACCTACCCGGAACTCGAACGGATTCTTCAGGTCCACCACGCCTACAAATCGCCCGCCCTGGTTGCCCAGGAAGCCGGGTTCGATCCCCGCGAACGATTGACCGAGCGCGATGTCATCGCGATTACCTACGGCGAGATCGTTTCGAAATCCCACCGGCCGCCGCTTGAAATCCTGCACGACATCCTGCTGCTGTTCCTGCGCGGAGTCATCAACACCGTCCACATCCTCCCTTTCTTTCCATACAGTTCCGACCGCGGATTCTCGGTGATCGACTACAAGCAGGTCGATCCCCGGCTCGGCACCTGGCGCGAAATCCGGTCCATGCACCGCAATTTCCGGCTGATGTTCGATGGC
Organism: Bryobacterales bacterium; assembly: GCA_003487005.1. Classification (GTDB taxonomy): domain Bacteria; phylum Acidobacteriota; class Terriglobia; order Bryobacterales; family Bryobacteraceae; genus PNKE01. Next base: position 1,821 of record DNFG01000206.1, on the reverse strand, counting down.
GTCGTCAACCACATCTCAGCCGAAAGCGAGTGGTTCCGCGAGTTTCTGAACGGCAATCCGGACTACGCCGACTTCTTTCGCAGCTTTGAAACGCGCGACCGGCTCAGTTCCGAACACCTGAAACTGATCATGCGTCCCAGGGTCAGCGACGTGCTGACCAAATACGACACCCTGAACGGCACCCGCTGGGTCTGGACCACCTTTTCGCCGGACCAGATCGACCTCAACTACAGGAATCCGCAGGTCCTGCTGCGGATGCTCGACGTACTGCTCTTCTATGTCCGGAAAGGCGCCGACCTGATCCGCCTCGACGCCGCCACCTACCTTTGGGAAGAACTCGGCACCACCTGCGCCCACCTCGAACAGACCCACGCCATCATCCGCCTCTTCCGTGCCGCTTTCGACGAAGTCGCGCCCCACACCGTCCTGATTACCGAGACCAACGTCCCCCAGGAAGACAATTTCAGCTACTTCGGCGACGGCACGAATGAGGCGCACATGGTCTACAACTTCTCGCTGCCCCCCGTCGTCCTCCACACCTTCCTCGCCGGCGACTGCACCCGCCTCAATCGCTGGGCGGCCAACCTGGAGACCCCGGGGGATCAGACCACCATCCTCCACATGCTTGATACCCACGATGGCATCGGCCTGCTCGGCGGCCGCGGCGTGCTGTCCGACCGCGAAATCGACAACCTCGTCCAGACCACCATCGCTCACGGCGGTCTGGTCGGCTACCGGACCGACCGCCAGGGCCGCCAGTCCCCCTACGAACTCAATATCCCCTGGTATCAGGCTCTGAACGGCTTCGATCCGGTGGACCCGATTCCGCTTCAGGTGGCCCGCTACCTCGCGTCCCGCTCCATCGCGCTCGTTTTGCAGGGCGTTCCGGGCATTTACCTGCCCGCGATCGTCGGCAGCCTCGACCGTGTCACCGATCACAGCCAGTTGGACGAACCTCGCTCGATCAACCGGACACTGGTGACCGAGGAACGGCTCTTCGAGCGGCTGACCAATCCCGAAAGCGCATACCACGAGGTCATGGTCCGCTTTCGCGACATGCTGTCGGCGCGAATCTCGCACCGCGCGTTCCATCCGAACGCCCCGCAGCGGGTGATCGAGTCGCCGCCCACTGTCTTCGCCCTCGAACGGATCCACCCCGACACCCATGCGCCCGTCTGGTGTTTCACCAACGTCACGGCCGCCGCCCTCTGCTTCAGCCTGGAAACCAGCTATACACTCTGGCGGGATCTGCTGTCCGCCCGGTTCTTCCGCGCCCAGAATGGCGTCCTGCGCCTGAGCCTGGAGCCTTACGAAGTCCTCTGGCTCGAACCCGCGCGCGATTAGCCCCCAAAAAGCGATAAAGTAAGGCGCATGAACCGCCGCCAGTTCCTCGCTTCCCTGCCCGCCGCGCGCCTCGCCGCCTCCGCCCAGCCTGCCCGTCTGCCCAACTTCATCTTCATCCTGGCAGACGACCTCGGCGCCCATGACCTGACCCCCGACGGCAACACCTTCCACGAAACCCCCGCACTGCAACGACTTGCCGGGGACGGCGTCCGGTTCACCAACGCCTACGCCGCCTGCCCCGTCTGTTCGCCCACCCGGGCTTCGATCATGACGGGCAAATACCCGGCCCGGCTCAAAGTCACGGACTGGATCGCCGGGCGCCGCCAGTGGCCCACGGCCCCGGTGATTACTCCGCCAAACAAGCTTCAGTTGGGTCTCGAAGAGGTCACGCTGGCCGAGGCATTGAAAACAAAGGGATATTCGACGGCGCACGTCGGCAAGTGGCACCTCGGCGGGCAGGGCTATGAACCGGAAAAG
>DNFG01000243.1 GCA_003487005.1 Bryobacterales bacterium | reverse complement strand
TGAACGTGGAGCGGAGCCGGCGGGTGGGGGGCCGGGGCCGTTTTGAGTTGGTGGACAATTTGCGGCTCGAGGTGGCGCTGGTGGATGGCAGGGAGGCGTATTCATGGCCGGGGGCGCGTCAGTTCAGCGACCGGGAGTTGGTCGACATCGTGGGGGGTGGGGCGATTGGGAGCGGGGAGTTCGCGGGGCACGCGCGGAATGTGGTTTTGGGCGGGAATGTGCAGTTGAAGTATCAGGGGGAGGAGGAGTTGGCGGGGCGGAAGGTGCACCGGTTCGACTACGAGGTGCCCATGGCGCAGAGCCGGTACATGATGCGGATTGGCCGGGAGACGGAGGCGGTGGGATACCGGGGGTCGTTCTGGGCGGAGGCAGGGACGTTCCAGTTGCGGCGGCTTCTGGTGGAGATCTTCGAGGCGCCGTTGAACATCCCGCTGGAACAGGGGGTGATCCGGATTGACTACGAGAAGCGGGAGGTGGGCGGGCAGATGGTGTTGCTGCCGGAGGCATCGGAGTCGGGGATGGTGACGCGGGGGGGGCTGGAGACGCGGAACCGGACGACGTACACGGGGTGCCGGCTGTACACGGGGGAGTCGTCTCTGGTGTTTGACGAACCGGAGGAGGAATCGTCGCCAGCGCCGGCGCAGGTGGTGGACTGGGTGCTGCCGAAGGGCCTGAGGGTGACGTTGCGGACGGAAGCGGTGGTGCGGATGGAGACGCTGGCGGTGGGGGACATAGTGGAGATGGTGGTGTGGCGGAACGCGGAGCAGAACGGGGCGGTGTGGCTGGAGAAAGGGGCGAAGTTGAAGATGCGTGTGGCGCTTCAGCGGTGCGCGGAGTCTCCGGTGACGGCGTGCGTGTTGGGATTGCTCCCGGAAGGGTTTGAATGGGGGAACAAGGCGGGTGTGTTCCGGGCGGAGATGGAAGAGCCGGCGCTGGAGACCATGTTGCGGATTCTGGGACAGGCAGCGCGGGGAGTGGGGGTGGCGTTGCAACTGAAAAGGGAGCAGATTCCAGAAGGGGCGAGCCTGCTGGTGTTCCGGGGGCGGCAACTGAACCCCCATTTCCAGACGGTTTGGCGTACGCTGGAAGTTTCAGGAGCACAAGATCCGTGATTCAATTTGAACCCGAAATCGACCGGCAACTGCTGGAGGAGACCCTCGCATTCGCGGAGCGCCAGGTGCGGCGCGTGTCCGAAGCTCATCCGGGCTTCTATCCGATGTACACGGAGCAGGGACGGTGGGCGCACGACCGGGCGGCGCCGTCGCACTGGTGCGATGGATTCCTTCCGGGGATGATGTGGATCTTCCACCGGCGCGCGGCGGAGGGGAGCGTGGAGAAGCAGTACTGGCAGGACAAGGCGATCGAGTACTGCCTGCCTCTGGAGCCGCGGCAGTTCGACAGCGGCGTGCATGATCTTGGGTTCATCTTTCTCTCGAGTTACTACCGCTGGTATGCGGCGACGCGGGATCCCCGGCTGAAGGACGTGCTGGTGCAGGCGGGGCGGACGCTGGCGGGGCGCTATCAGGAGAAGGGCCAGTATTTGTGCTCATTCGTGAGCGAGGATTCGCTGTTTATCGACCTGATGATGAACGTGGGGATCGTGTTCTACGCGGCGCGGGAGACGGGCGACCGGCGATTGCGGGACATCGCGACCAAGCATGCACTGACGACCCGGCGATACCTGGTGCGCGGAGACGGCTCAACGGCGCAGGAAGGCATTTTCGAACTTGAAACCGGCAGTTTTGAGCGGCACACGACCCATCAGGGCTACCGGCGGGATTCGTGCTGGTCGCGGGGTCTGACCTGGGCGCTGTACGGCTTCGGCGCTTGTCATGAAGCAACCCGGGACCCGCGGATGCTGGAGACGGCGCAATCGTGCGCGGACTACTATCTGACGCACACGAACGCGGACGGACTGCCGGCGTGGGATTTCCAGGCGCCTCCGGAGACACGCGGGCAGGTGGACACGTCGGCGGCTGCGGTGGCGGCGTCAGGTTTGCTGCGGCTGTGCCGGATGTTGCCGGACCCGGTGAAGGGGTTCTATTACTGGAGTTGCGCGCTGCGGATTTTGCGGACTTTGTGCGAACAGCATGTTCCGCGAGGCGACGAGGCCTGGGAGGGCGTGCTGGGCGGAGGCTGCTACCATCTGCCGAAGCAGATGGGCGTGAACGAGAGTTCGATGTGGGGCGATTACTTCTTCTGCGAGGCGTTGGAGAATGTCTTAAGAAACTCGCAGGGGCGCGGCTGAGCGGCGGGTGGTCCAGAGCAGGGCGAGCCAGGCGCAGAGGTAGAGCGCGCCTCCAGTGAGCAGTGTGCCTCGCAGTCCAATGTAGAGAGCCAGGAAGATGGCCGCGCCGGAGCCAAGGACACTCGCGGCGGCATTCAGACTCCAGGCCCAGCGGACCGAGGGACGGTGCCATTGCTCCATGCGGGCAAGACCCGCGGGGAAGGGGATGCCCATCGCGAAGCCGGCGGGCGCGATCAGGAGCAGGGCGATCGCGATCTTGAGGGAGAGTGGGAGGCCGACGAGCGAGGCGGTGACCGGCGTGGCCGTGAAGGCGATGGCGGTGACGAGCGCGGTCACGATGAGACAGATGGCTCCGAGGCGCTGATCACTGGCCTGAGTGAGACGGCGGCTCCAGTAACTGCCCAGCCCGCTGAAGACGAGCATCGCGAAGATCACCACCGTGAGGGCGTACGTGGGGTGACCCAGGAACAGAACAAGTTTCTGAATCAGGCCAACCTGCACGAGGATGTAGCCGGCGCCTAGGCAGAGGAAGTACGTCAGAAACCGGCGGACGCCCGGTTCGGCGGGAAGCCGGCGGCGGAGCAGGAGCGGAGGCAGTAGCAACGTGATGACGACGGCGGCAACACTGACCGCGAGAAGGGTGAACAGCGTGGGGACGGCCTGATTGATCTTGTAATCGGCG